>JALRAW010000091.1 GCA_023257975.1 Candidatus Fonsibacter sp. | reverse complement strand
ATTAAATTGATTTCATAATAAATAAAAATTTAAAATTTTTTCGGGTTCATTTTTTCGGCTCTAAGTTTGCTTCAGATTTAAACGGTATTGCTCATCAAAACATTTTTGTACGTTTTAAATGCAAATAATTTAAGAAAGTGTTCTGAAATTTTTAAAAATTTATTTAGTATTAAAGAAAATTTTTTTTTTAATACATTGTCTGAACAATATCAAAAAAATCTCTTTTTAAAAAAAATAATCTTAAAAAAAAAATTACATAAAAATATTTTAATAGTTGGAATGGGCGGGTCTGTTCTTGGAACTAAGATGCTTTCTTCTTTTTTTGGCTTAGATAAGAATTATTATTTTTTAGATAGCTTAAATAACTCTGCGGTTAATGATCTTATTAGAAAAGATCTAAGCAAATTCTCAATATTTATTATATCTAAATCTGGACAAACTTTAGAAACCTTAACAAATTGCAATATTATTTTAAATAATTTTAATAAAAGAAAAAAAGAAATATCTAAAAATTTTATAATTATTTCTGAGAGAAATAGCGTTCTATTTAATTTTGCAAAAAAGAATAATATTTTATTTTTTGAACACAATATAAATCTTAGTGGGCGTTATTCTGTTTTATCAGAGGCAGGTCTTTTAATGTTTAATCTTGATTATAAGAAAATTATTCAAGGTATTAACTCTGTTCTTAAAAAAGATTTAAAGAAAAATCTAATTAATAATGCAGCTACTTTATTAACTTTAATAACAAAATCTAAAATAGATACTCATGTATCTCTTATTTATACACATAACTTATTAAATTATGGTTATTGGCATCAACAGTTGTTAGCAGAGAGTATTGGAAAGAATGGCAAGGATTTTACACCAATAATATCAGAGTGTCCCAAAGACCATCATAGTATTATGCAGCTTTATTTAGATGGAAAGAGAAATAAATTTTTTACATTCTTTAAAACAATCAATAATAAAATTGACCAGCCAATTAAAGACTATTTTGATCAAAAATTAAAAAAAAATTCTTTAAATAATATTGTTGATGCACAATTTAATGCAACGATAAAAGTTTTTAAAAAGAATTTGATACCATTTCGAGTAATATTGATTGATCAAAAAAAGCCTATTCAAAGCTTTATTTCTTTACTTGTTTACTCAATGTTAGAAACGACAATTTTGTGTAAAGCGTTAAATTTAAATCCTTTTAACCAACCAGCTGTAGAAACAATCAAAAAAGAGACTTATTCTTTGTTAAGGTAAATTTAATTTTGCAAAGTAAATTTTAGAAACACCATAAATTCTCTCTTCAACAACATTGAGCTCTTTATTTTCAATATTGTTTTCAGAGTTTGTATGAATAACCAATACATTTTTTTTATTAATAATCTTTTTTAAGTTATTTATTATATTATCAATATTTTTCATTTTAAAAGGAGGATCTAAAAATATTAAATTAGGTTTGGTTTGATTAAATAACTTGTTATTCTGAATTAAAGCAACATCTTCGTTTGTAGCAATAGCATTTGCACTTTGTATATTAAGAGTATTAAGATTTTTTTTTAAAATAGCAAAAGCTTCAAGATTCTTTTCAAAAAAAAATACTTTTTTCGCATCTCTAGATAAACATTCTAATCCAAAGGAACCTGAGCCAGAAAAAAGATCTAGAACTATTGAATTTTTAAATTCAAATTGAATTTTATTTGAGTGCTGCAATATATTGAATATACTCTCTTTTACTCTGTCTCTTAGAGGTCTAGTAATTAATTTGCTTGGAAAAAGTATTTTTTTTCCTTTATATTTTCCTGATATGATCCTCATATAATCTCATTTCTCTCTCTTCTGCTTTTTCTAATTTTCCAGCTAATAAGTTTTTGAGCTTAAATGGACCATATTCTAGACGAATTAACCTATTAACTTTAAGATTAACGGCAGCACATAAATTTCTTATTTCATTATTTTTTCCTTCTCGCATATTAAATTCTAACCAAGAATTTGCATTTCCTTTTTTTAATAATTTATATTCAAAAGGAGCATACTGAATACTATTTATTTTTACTCCTTTGCTAATCCTATCCAAAGAAGCTTCATCTATATATCCATAAACTCTAATTTTATATTTTCTAATAAATTTGTTTTTAGGTAATTCTAGATTTCTTATTATTTCGCCATCATCCGTTAACAATAAAAGTCCTTCAGAATTAATATCTAATCTTCCAACAGTTTTTATTTTTTTGAGATTAAAGGGTAATAGATCATATATAATTGGTCGATCATCCTGTTTATTACGAGAGGTAATATAGTTTAATGGTTTATAAAATTTCCATACTTCTAGTTTTTTTTTAATATCAATCTTTTTATTATTTATAATTATTTCGTCTTCATTATTTACAAAAGTAATTGGCGATGAAATAATTTCTTTATTAACAATAATTCTTTTTTTTTGAATTAATTGCTCTATTTCACGTCTAGAACCATATCCTTTATTAGATAAAAATTTAGCTATTCTAATTTTTTTTTGATAATTATTCTTCATAATGAATGGTCAGACTGATATTTATACCAATTTACTTTTAAAATTATCAAAAAAAGCTTTAGCTTTAGGAGAGCTACCTATTAGCGCAATTATTGTGGATCCAGTTAATAAAAAAGTTATATCAGCATCCATAAATCAAACTAAAAAAAAATATATCAAAACACAACAACAAACTGCTAGTAAACAAAGTAAAAAAAAATATACCAAATCACAACAACAAAGTGCTAGGAAACAAAGTAAAAAAAAGTCTATTAAATCATTTTTATTACCAAAAAGAAGTAATAAAACAGAAAGTAAAAGCACTACAGAAAGCACTATTGACTCAATAATCTCAAATATAGCACAAAAAAATATAAGTGCCGATGAAAAAATACAAATGATTTGTGATGAATTATCACAATTAAAAACAATCGTTTTTTACGGTGTATTAACATTACCTTATATTAAGTCTAAAGTTAGTAAAGGTGAATATGATAGAGGGCAA
>JALRAW010000094.1 GCA_023257975.1 Candidatus Fonsibacter sp. | reverse complement strand
ACATTTTAATTAAATACACGTAATAATGTTTTATGTCATTAATCAAAAGTAATTTAAAGTAATTAACTATGAAATTAAATTTTTTATTATATTTAATTATGTATCTATATAAAGTTTTTATTATTTTCTCTGCTTTGCTTGTCATTTCTTTTACTGATTTATTTTCATACATATTCAATTTTAAAAATTCACGAATTTTATTATTTGCATTAATTAGTTTTGGTGAAAAACTAACTATAAAATTATCAGAGTTGTAAACATCTTCAATTGTTTTTATTTTTAATTTTTTTAAATTTTTTTGTGTATGTAAAATTAAATCCGTCACCATAAAATTTATTATTGATCTTATAATTTCATTTCTCAATAACTTTTTATTTTTGAATTGTTTATTTTTTTTTTTAATAATCTCTCCTATAATAGGCAAATCTTTAATATCATTAATTGAAAATAAACCCGCTCTAATACCATCATCAATATCATGATTATTATAAGCGATGTCATCTGATATAGCGCTAATCTGAGATTCTAATGAAGATTGCTTGTAAAAATTAATTTTTATAATTTTTTTTAAATTTGGCAAAAGGTCTAAATTATCTTTTATCAAATAATTAGGACCATTATGCTTAACTATACCGTCAATGGTATTTATTGATAAATTTAAGCCATCATAATTTTGATAAGCTTTTTCTAACTCAGTAACTAAACGTATCGAATGAATATTATGATTAAAACCACCATAATCTCTATTGCAATAATCTAAAATTTTTTCACCAGCATGTCCAAATGGTGGGTGACCTAAATCATGAGCTAAACTTACAGCCTCAGATAAATCTTCATTGAGTTTTAAATATCGAGATATTGATCTTGATATTTGAGAAACTTCTAAAGTATGTGTCAGTCTTGTTCTGTAATGATCTCCTTCATCATATACAAAAACCTGCGTTTTATATTTTAATCTTCTAAACGAAGTTGAGTGTATAATCCTATCTCTGTCTCGCTGATAAGATGATCGGTATAAGTTTTTTTTATCACCAAACTGTCTTCCTAAGTAATTAGAATTATTAGAAGAATACCTAATTAATAACTTATTGTAATTATCAACCCCAGACATATATTAATAATAAACATATAATTGAATGACTAATAATTTTACCATTACAGACAAAGCTAAAAAAAAGATAGAAAATCTTTTAAAAAAAGAAAATATTAATAAGTTCTTTAGAGTAGAAGTCAAAGGTGGTGGTTGCTCTGGTTACAAATATCATTTTTCAACAGATAACAAAAAAAATGAAGACGATATAATTTTTGAAAATGTTCTAATAGATAAAACTTCATTCGCTTTAATTGAAGGATCGATGCTTGATTTTTCAGAAAAATTAATTGAAAATACTTTTAAGATTATAAATCCTAAAGCCACATCATCGTGTGGATGCGGAAGTTCATTTTCTCTTTAATGATTATAAGTAGCTGGAATGTTAATTCTATAAGAGTAAGATTAAATCACCTTATTGAATATCTAAAAAAAAATAAACCAAACTTTTTACTGCTCCAAGAGATCAAAACTGAAAATAAAAATTTTCCATATTCTGAAATAAAAAAATTAGGTTATGAGAGTGAAGTGCATGGTCAAAAATCATACAATGGGGTGGCTATTATTTATAATAAAAAAATAAATAATATAAATTTTAATATTATTAATGATGAACAACAACAGTCGAGAACTATTTCTGTTGATATTGATTATAAAAATGAAACAATAAAAATTATTTGTGTATATGTTCCTAATGGAAATCCTGTTGATACAGATAAATATCAATATAAAATAAAATGGTTAAAATCTTTTGAAAATTTTTTAATTAATCAAAATAAATTAAAAAATAAAATTATTATTGGTGGAGATTTTAATATTATTCCAAATGAAATAGATGTTTACAATCCTGAAGATTGGGAAAATGATGCTTTATATAGAATTGAAATAAGAAAGTTTTTTAGAAATATTTTAAATGAAGGTTTCGAGGATGCTTTTAGGTTAATTAATAAAGCCCCGAATAATTATACATTTTGGGATTATCAATACGGGTCTTTTGAAAAGAATAAAGGATTAAGAATTGATCATTTTTTATTGTCAAAAAATATCAGTCATTTAATTAAGAACGTAACTATTGATAAATATTTAAGAGCGTTAGAGAGACCTTCGGATCACGCTCCTATAAAACTAACTTTGGCTTAAACTCTTCCATAAACATCTTTTATACGAATAATATCGTCTTCTCCTAAATAGGTGCCTGTTTGAACTTCGATAATTTTTAAAATACTTTTTTGTCTATTCTCAATTCTATGAATTGCGCCTTGAGGAATAAAAATAGAATCCGATTTATGTAAAATTATTTTTTTTTTATTTAAAGTAACATTTGCTTTACCCTCAACAACAACCCAATTCTCAGATCTATATTTATGTTTCTGAAGACTGAGAATTGCTCCAGGTTTAACAACTAATTCTTTTACTTGAAAATTTTTTCCAACAAATATGTTCGTAAATTGTCCCCAGGGTCTTTGAGTGGTTGTGTGTTGATCTGTAAGTTTTGGAAATTTTTTATGAATTATAGGATAAATATTTTTAAGATCATTATTTTTTAAATCTGAAAGAAAAAGAACATCATTATTATCAACAGCAAGTATATTTTTTAAATTACTGGCCACAATAGTTCTGCTGGAAGAAATATAAGAATTCTTAACTTTGTTCTTAAATATATTTCCTTTTATATAATTGTTATCTTTATCCTTCTTTTCAATTTCCCATTTTTGTATCCAACTACCCACATCTTTCCAATCACTTAAAAGTTTTGTGGAGAATACATTATTGGATTTTTCTAAAATAGCATGATCAAAAGAAATAGATTTTATTTTTGAATAATATTTATTTTGTAGTTCAACAATATTTTTTGTAAATTTTGCATTGATATAAGAATCACAAACTTGCAATGCTAATTTAGTTTGCAAAACTGAA
This sequence comes from Candidatus Fonsibacter sp., assembly GCA_023257975.1. Taxonomy (GTDB): domain Bacteria; phylum Pseudomonadota; class Alphaproteobacteria; order Pelagibacterales; family Pelagibacteraceae; genus Fontibacterium; species Fontibacterium subtropicum. The sequence goes on along the minus strand of JALRAW010000094.1, from coordinate 7,607 downwards.
AATTCATTTAATAATGCTGATTTATTTGAGAGAAACATTCCTGAATTCCAAAGATAATTATTATTTTTAATAAGTTTTTTTGCTCTACTTAAATTTGGCTTCTCAATAAATTTAATTACTTTGTTAAAATTTTTATTAATTTTTTTTGAATATAAATAACCGTAGCCAGTTTCTGGATAGTCAGGCTTAACACCAAAAATAAAAATTTTATACATATCTAAATGAAGAGAAAGTTTTTTTATTTGTCTTTGGAATACAATTTTTTTTTGAATTATGTGATCTGAAGAAATAATTAATATGGGTTGGTAAAAAGCTAAATCATCATCATTAATTGCCGCTAGAATTGCAGCTGCTGTATTTTTTTTATCAGGCTCAACAAAAATTTTACAATTTATATTTTTTGTTTCCTCTTTAATTTGATCTAAAAAATTAGAATTTGAGCAGATACTAATAGGATCAAAATTTATTCCTGAAACTCTATCTATTGCATGTTTTAATAAGCTTTTTCCATTAATTTTAATAAATTGTTTTGGATGTTTCTTTCTTGATTCAGGCCACAATCTGGTACCTTCACCACCACATAAAATAATAGGTTTAATTTTCATTATAATAAAAATAACAAAATTATCGGTATAGAAATTGCAGAACCAATTGTTGATACAAAAACTGCGGTACCAATTTCTTGATGATAAGAATTGTTTTGAGCAGCAATTAAATAAGTTAATATAGCAGCTGGCATTGAAGCTTGTAATATAACAACTTTTGCAACGTTACCATCAAGTTTTAATAAATATACAACTAACAATCCAATAAGTGGACCTGAAATAAGTTTAAAAAAACCAAGGATAAATCCAACTTTTAATTTTTTAATATTAATTTTACTAAGCGAAATACCAAGTGATAATAAAACTAGAGGTATAACAAATCCTGATAAAATTTTTGTAATACTATTAAAAATATTAGGCATTTCTATTTTATAAAATAATACAATAAGAGAAAAAATTAATGATAATAAAACTGGGCTTAAAATTATTTTTTTTAAAGAATAAATCCCTGATGAAATTGCAGAATTTGCAGTGAAGTGGCTCACCATAACTATTGAAGCAAAACCAGCTGCTAACGCTAATCCTTCGTTTCCAAAAGCTAATAATGATAAAGGAATTCCCATATTCCCTGTATTTGGATGCATTAATGGAGTTGTTAATTTAATAGATGGAAGTTTAAAAATTTTTATTAATAAATAACCTGATAAAAAACCAATACTCAAAACTAAAAAAGCAGAAAGAAAAATTTGAAAGTATATATTTATAGTTAAATTAGATCTTGTTAATGAATCATAAATTAAACAAGGAAGTCCTATATTTGCTACCAGCTTAGTTACTGCAACAGGATTAAAATCTTTATTATATCTGTTCCATAAATAACCAATAAGAACTACAAAAATAACTGGAAGTATTATGTTTAAAATTGTTATAAACAAATATTCCTCAAATATCTGCGTAACAACTATTTTCTTTAAAACTACCTGGGTGTGTTACCGCGCCATCTTTTGAAGAACCAACAGACTGAGCGTATTTCCAAAGAGTTCCTGATGTAAAATTAGGTTTAATGTTTTTCCAAGATTTTTTTCTTTTTTGTAACTCTGAATTAGAAATTTTAACATCTATAGTTCCTTTATTAGCATCAATAATTATTGTGTCTCCATTTTTTAATAATGCTATTGGACCACCATTAAATGCTTCGGGTCCAACATGCCCAACACAAAAGCCTCTAGTTGCTCCTGAAAATCTTCCATCAGTAATTAAAGCTACTTTTTCTCCCATTCCCTGACCATAAATAGCCGCTGTAGTCGAAAGCATTTCTCTCATTCCCGGGCCTCCTCTTGGTCCTTCGTATCTAATAACTATAACATCCCCTTCTTTATATTTTCGGTTTTGAACTGCTTTAAAAGCTTCTTCTTCACTATTAAAGCATAAAGCTTTTCCTATAAACTTTAACGTTTTCATTCCAGCCACCTTAACAATTGCTCCTTCAGGCGCTAAATTTCCTTTTAGACCAACGACCCCTCCTGTTTTTGAAAGTGGTTTATTAAAAGGTCTCATAACATCTTGATTGTTATTAAATTTCACACTCTCTAAATTTTTTTTCATAGTTTCTCCTGTAACGGTTAAACAATCACCATGTAAATAACCTCCGTCCAATAAAGTTTTAAGTAGCATTGGCACTCCACCAGCTTCGAACATATCTTTTGCAACATATTTTCCACCCGGTTTTAAATCTGCTAAATAAGGAGTTTTTTTAAAAATCTTTGCTACATCCATAAGATCAAATTTTATTCCACATTCATTTGCAATTGCAGGAAGATGAAGAGCAGCATTTGTGGAGCCCCCAGTAGCTGCAACAATAGTTGCAGCATTTTGTAATGATTTAAGTGTAACAATATCTCTTGGTCTAATATTTTTTTTTAATAAAGACATTACTGCTTTTCCACTTGCGTAGGCATATTTATCTCTTTCTTCATAAGGAGCAGGTGTTCCTGATGAATATGGCAAAGCCAACCCTATAGCTTCAGACACACATGCCATTGTATTTGCTGTAAACTGTCCTCCACATGCACCAGCACTAGGACAAGCATTAATTTCTAATTCTTCTAAATCCTCATCTGACATCTGATTATTAGAATGCTTTCCAACAGCCTCAAAAACGTCAACTACTGTTACATCTCTGCCTTTATATTTTCCTGGCAATATAGATCCACCATAGATAAAAACACTTGGTACATTTAGTCTACACATTGCCATCATTAATCCTGGCAAAGATTTATCACATCCAGCCAAACCAACTAATGCATCATAACAATGACCTCTAACTGTTAGCTCTGTAGAATCTGCAATAATTTCTCTAGATATTAAGGATGACTTCATTCCTTCATGACCCATTGCTATTCCGTCTGTAACTGTGATTGTACAAAATTCTCTAGGCGTTCCACTATTATCATACACTCCTTTTTTTGCTGATTGAGCTTGTCTCATTAAAGCAATGTTGCATGGAGCAGCTTCATTCCATGTTGAAACAACACCGACGAATGGTTTTGCAATATCACTTTTTTTTAAATTCATTGCATAATAAAAAGACCTATGAGGAGCTCTGTCTGGACCTACGGTAGTATGTCGACTAGGTAATTTTGATTTATCAAATTTCATAATTAATTTTTAATAGATATTATACTTTCTAATTGATTTAAATCATTTAGTAATTTTTTTAAAATATCTTTTTCCTTATCAACTACATCTTTTGGAGCTTTATTGATGAAAGATTTATTAGAAAGTTTATTTTTTGTAGCGCTAATATTATTTTTTATTAAGTCTATTTTTGATTTTACTTTAATAATTTGATCTTTTAAGGAGATTTCTGTTGTAAATTTAACTAAAATTGCATCACCATCTAAATAAATTGGCAATATATTTTCATTTCTTTCATCTTTTGTAAAATAATTTTCAACTCTAGAAATCTTTTTAAAAATTAAAGAATTCCTAAATAAAAAGTTTTTTTTATTTTCTGGCAAATGATCAATGCAAATATCGACAAAATTGCCAGGAGAAACTTGTAAAATAACTTTTGTAGATCTTATTAAACTAACAAGCTTAATTAGCCAATTAATCAATTCAATATTCTGATTTTTAATTAACTTAATTTTGTCATCAGAAACAAAATTAATTAATGGGCTTTTTAATAAATCAGAAAATTTTAACTTATGCCATAATTCTTCAGTAACAAAAGGGATAAACGGATGAAGTGTCAAAAGAATATTTGAAAATATAAATCCAAAAACTTTTTTGGTTTCTTTTATTTGATTTTGATTATTTGAAAAAAAAATAGATTTTGAAAATTCTAAATACCAGTCGCAAAATACATTCCAAACAAAATTATAAATAACTTTGGAAGCCTCATCAAACCTAAAATTTTTTATATGGTTATTAATGTTATTTTTAGAGTAAATGTATTCATTGACAATCCATTGATTGATTTCTAATTTTATTTCTTTACTATTAATTTTTACATCAAAGTTACATTTATTAAATTCACAGAATTTTGATACGTTCCAAATTTTAGTTAAAAAATTTCTATAACCTTTAACTCTTTCCTCTGAAAGTTTTACATCTCTGCCCGGTGAGGCCATCGACATTAAAGTAAATCTTAAAGCGTCAGCTCCATATTTTTTTATTAAATCCAAAGGATCAATAACATTCCCTTTTGATTTCGACATTTTTTGACCATGCTCATCTCTAACTAATGCATGAATATAAACTTTATCAAATGGAACCTTTTTGGTTACAAAAAGTCCCATCATCATCATTCTAGCAACCCAGAAAAATAAAATGTCAAATCCTGTTACTAAAACTGATGTTTTGTAAAATCTTTTAAGATTATAGGTTTTTTTTGGCCAACCTAAGCTTGCAAATGGCCATAAAGCAGATGAAAACCAAGTGTCTAAAACATTACTATCTTGATAAACAAGAGAATTTTTTTTTTTGTAAAATTTATCTGCTTGTTTTTGAGCATCATTTTGGTCCTTTGCAGAAAAAACTTTTCCATCACTTCCATACCAAATAGGAATTTGATGACCCCACCATATCTGCCTAGAAATGCACCAAGGTTTAATATCTTTTAACCATAAATTATAAGTTTTTGTCCATGTCTCTGGAAAAAAAATAGTTTTTTTATTTTTTACAGCTCTTAATGCCTCCTTTGACATTTTTTTTACATTTAAAAACCACTGATCTGTAATATAGGGTTCAATAATAGAATTTGATCTATCACCATAGGGAACGTTATGTTTTATTGTTTCTTCTTTTTCTAAAACATTAAGTGATTTTAAATCTTCTATTATTAATTTTCTCGCTACAAATCTATCAAGTCCCTGGTATTTTTTAGGACAATTTTTATTAAGCCTTCCATCAGTTTCTAAAATATTAATTTTTTTTAAGTCATGTCTTAATCCAACTTCATAATCATTAAAATCATGAGCCGGAGTAATTTTCACAGCTCCAGACCCTTGATTAGGATCAGCATAAAAATCTGTGATTATTTTAATCTGCTTATCTATAATTGGAATTTTTGCGTATTTATTTACTAATTTTTTATATCTTTTATCTTTAGGGTGGACTGCGATTGCGGAATCGGCAAATATTGTTTCCGGTCTTGTAGTAGCTATTGTTATAAAATCATCTTTATTTACATAATATTTAATATAGTAAAGTTTACCCTCAATTTCTTTTTGTACTACTTCTAAATCTGAAATAGCAGTTTTTAATACAGGATCCCAATTGCATATTTTAAAATCTTTATAGATAAGTTTTTTTTTGTATAATTCTAAAAAAACTTTTATTACCGCCTCAGACATACTTTTATCCATAGTAAATCTAGTTTTTGACCAATCACATGATGAGCCTAGTTTTTTAAGTTGATTTATAATTAAATTTCCAGAATGTTCTTTCCAACCCCAAACCTCATTTAGAAATTTTTCTCTGCCTAATATGCTTTTAGATTTATTTTTTTCATTAAGTTTTTTTTCAACAACAAGTTCAGTTGCAATTCCAGCATGATCAGTTCCGGGCTGCCATAGTGTTTCATATCCTTTTAATCTATAAAATCTGACTAATAAATCTTGTATAGAATTATTAAGAGCATGCCCCATGTGTAAATTACCAGTTACATTGGGAGGAGGAATTACTATGGAAAAGTATTTTTTTTTATAATTTTTTTTTGGTTTAAATAATTTTTTACTTTCCCAAAAATTATAAATTTTATCTTCTATTTCTAAGTGATTATAATTTTCCTCTAACATTAAAAATTAAATTCTTCTTTATCTATATAATTAATTAAAATTGGTGCACTAGCATTCATAATTTTCAATTTTTCATAGCCATTTATTTTTTTATTAAAAAGATAAATACTTGAGTAGGATTGTTCTTTTAAAATGCAAACTAATTTTCCATTGATATTTAATTTATCAATCAAATTTATAGGATCTGCATTTACTGAACCATTTATAATAATTTTATTAAATTTTAGGTTGGAAAGAATTAGTTGCCTATAATTAGAAAATAAAACATTAACATTTGTATAATTGTTATTTTTTATATTTTTAATTGTCAGATCATATATGTTTTTATCTTGTTCAATCGAGTAAACCAAATTAACCAAATTAGCTAATATAGAAGTTGTATAACCACCCCCAGAACCTATTTCTAAAACAATATCTGATAATTCTAGTTTTATAATATTTAAAAATTTAGCAAAGATGAGTGGTCTTAAAATAAAACTATATTTAGAAAATTTTATATGATCGTCTATATAAGATAAGTTTTTAAGTGAGTCTGGCAAAAATTCTTCTTGGTGAACTTTCTGAAATGCAGCAATTAAGTTTTCATCTATAATATTATTAGGTCTTAATTGACCTTCAATCATATTTAATTTTCGAGTACTGTGTTGCATAATATTTGCGAGTTTAGAAAACTAAATATATATACACGATAGCTATTAGAAAATAATACAGAAAAAATATGGCCACGTGGCGGAATGGTTACGCAGAGGACTGCAAATCCTTGTATCCCAGTTCGATTCTGGGCGTGGCCTCCAAATAAATATTGTTTTTAAAAAAAAAAATCGTATTGTATTTTTATTCCCCGATAGCTCAGCTGGTAGAGCAGTTGACTGTTAATCAATTGGTCGCAGGTTCGAGTCCTGCTCGGGGAGCTACTGCGTCAAGAACCGCTGATCGCCATGGGCTTCCGTTTCCGCCGCTCCGCCCGTCTGGGCCCGCTGCGCTTCAACTTCGCCAAGGGGGGCCTCAGCTCGATCTCTGTGGGCGGGCGCGGCGCCTCCTTCAACATCCCGGTGAGCCGCAGCGGCGGGGCCCGGACCACTGTGGGGCTGCCGGGCACGGGCCTGAGCTGGAGTGTGGAGCACACCACCGATCGCCCCGCCGTACTCCCGGCTGGTGCTGCGGCCGGCCTGCCCAACAGCCGCCGCCTACGGCCCGGTCAGCTCGACGCCCTCAAACAGTCGCTGCTTGAAGTGCTGCGCCAGGAGCTGTTCGCCCCCGGATCTATCGGGGAGCAACTGTGGGACCACGGCGTCGTGAGCCGACTGCTGATGGATGGCTCGCTCAGTGCGCGAACGGCCGGCCTGCTGGCACTGATCGAAACGCCAGAAGCGATGGAGGGGTATGTGCTGCGGGCCCAAGGCCAGGACGATGCCAAGCGCCGTGCCCAGCGCTGCATTGAGGCGGTGCAGCTGGCGCAGCAGTTGAGCGCCGATCGACAAAGCCTGGGATGACTCTGGATCCCAGCTCCATGCCGCCCCTGGTGCGGGACTTTGCGGAACAATCGGAACAATACAAAGCCCCTGCGTAGCCCCTCGGATGCGTTGTGCCTGCGCCAGCGGCCCTCCCAGCCCCTGCGTGGCCCCTTCCCGCCCTCCCCTGCGCCTCCTCCCCGGATGCGTTAGAGAACTATCATCAAGGGCGCAATAACGCGCCCAAGAAAAAAGCCGGGAAAATTCCCGGCCTGTCGATTTAATTCCAATTTAATTGTTGCGCTCGT
>JALRAW010000084.1 GCA_023257975.1 Candidatus Fonsibacter sp. | reverse complement strand
TTTTTTGAATATATTGATTAACCTCAAGTATATATTGGTCTTTAGCAAAATTTAGTTGATCAGAAATCCAAGTTGTCTCAATAAATATTTTTTTATCACTGAGAGGAAGAGTATAAAAAAAATGCGTCCAATTACCTTGATGACAATTAAAGTCCATTAGAATTGGATATTCGCTTAAATTTGTTGGCTCTTTTAAGTTAACCTCACAACCATAAAAATGTTGGTAAATTTTAGTATCATTAGTGATATTATTTTTTAATGAGCTATCAAAAACTAAATCTGCTTTAAATATTTCATTATTACTTTTGATTATTACCTGATTATCCTCTTCAATAATTTCATCAATATTGTGGTCTAAGAATAATTTAATATTTTTATTTTCGCTTATATTTTTTAATATTTTATTATAAAATTTTTCACTATCCACAGACTGATAAGGAAAATCTTTGCAGTCTAAAATTATTTCATTATTTCCTTTAACTATTATTTTGTCCCATTGATTTAATAAACAATCAGAAAATGAATGTTCAAAAGTATTCCAGTAAGACCAAATTTTATCTTTTACAAAATGTTTTCTTTTATCAAAAACTGCACAAGTTTTATTTTTAAGAATATCGCCTTTATTCATTTCGTATAAAAGAGATAAACCGGAACAGCCCGCTCCTATAATTACAAAATCGTAGTTATTCATTAATAATTATTTAATTAAATATTTGAAATTAAAAATAAAAAATGTTTTTAAAGTAATAAATAATTTCTCAAAGAAACCAACATATATTCTTGATTTAAAATATTTATTCAAATTGCTACTAATAATTTTTACTCCAATTCTTTGATATAGTGCGCTTGCAAGAAATATCGGATATCTAATTGACCATGGTAAGTATCTTATTCCATTATTACCACTTTTATAAAATTTTTCAGACATAATAATAATTTTTCTAATTGCTAAAAATAATTTACTACGATCAAAGTTATCATTAGCTATATCTTTTGCTCTAATTTTTTTACTCAATAAATTTTGAGGCAAATAAATTCTTCCTAACTTAGCATCAGCAGTCACATCTCTCGCTATGTTTGTTAATTGCATTGCGATGCCAAGATCTATTGCATGTTTGATTGCCTTTGGATTAGTTGTATTAAGAATATAAGCCATCATTGCCCCTACAGTGCCAGCAACATAATATGAATACTGAATAAGTTCTTTATTTGATTTAATTTTTACAATTTTTGTGTCTAATTTTATTCCATTAAATAAATCATCAATAAATTTTTCAGGAATGTTGTATTTTTCTTTAATTTTTTTAAATTTGTTAATAATTATATTTTTAGAATTTTTACTTGAATATTCTTTTATAAATTTATCAATTTTATTTTTTGAATTATTATTTTTATCAACTAAATCATCTGCAATTCTACAAAATGCATAAAGAATTGCCGAATCTAAAAATTTTTCTTTTTTTAAAAATTTTCCTGCCCAAAAAAATGATTTTCCATAATTTTTTATATAAAATTCTGATTTCATTGAATTTTAGGTAAAATCCTGTCTAAAATTTTAGCAGAAGATAAAACTCCAGGAATTCCTGCCCCCGGATGTGTTCCTGCACCTACAAAGAATAGTCCTTTGTATATCTCAGATTTGTTGTGAAATCTAAAATAGGCAGATTGTGAAAACAAAGGCTGAATTGAAAATCCTGATCCGTGAAGAGTTCTAAGTTCTTTTTCAAAATAGTCAGGAGTGATGTAAAAATCATTTTCTATATATTCATCAATATTGGGTAATAAAGTGGAGCTTAATTTTTTTATTATTATTTTCTTAAATCTTTCTGCTTCATTTTCCCATTTTATTTTAGATAGGTTATTTGGCACAGGTACTAATACATAAAAGCAGTCCTTATCCTTTGGAGCCATTGTCGGGTCGGTCGCAGTAGGTCTGTGAAGATAATAACTAATATCCTCGGACAGTATTTTTTTTTCAAAAATCTTATTTAACAGCTCTTTATATGAATTGCCAAAATAAATTGTGTGATGCTGAACGTCATTATATTTTTTTTTAGATCCAAAATAATAAACAAATAAACCCATTGAATAATTCATTCTTTTTATTTTTTTTTCAAATAAAAATGTACTTTGCTTTTTATCTAGTAAATATTTATATACAAATGGAGGATCTGCATTACATACGATAATTTTTGCATTTATTATTTTATTACTTTTAGTAATTACTCCGCTTATATTTTTTTTGTCTGTTATTATTTTTATCACTTCATCATCTTTAATAATTTTGACTCCGATTTCGTTCATTAGTTTTTCTAATGCACTAACAATTTTTCCTGTACCGCCCAAAGCATAATGTACTCCCCATTTTTTTTCTAAAAATAATATCAATGTATAAATTGAAGTTGTTGAAAATGGATTTCCACCAACTAAGAGTGGATGAACACTAAAAATTTTTCTTAATTTTTCGTTTTTTAAAAATTTTGATACAAATTTATAAACAGAAAGATAACTCTTAAGTAGTAACAAAGAAGGTATTTGCTTTAACATGAAAAAAAAATTAGAGAACGGTTTGTCTGCTAATTCTAAATAACCTTTATTAAATATTTTTTCTGAAAATTTTAATAATTTTTCAAATCCAGCTATATCTTGAGAGTTAATCTTTGATATTTCTTGTAAATTAACCTTATGACTATCAGTATAATTAAATTTTGATAAATCACTGAATATAAATTGGTACCAAGTTTTTAAAGGGACAATTTTTACATATTCATTAATATTTTTTTTAAAAAGAGAAAAAAGTTCTTCAATAAGATGGGGTGCAGTTATTACGGTTGGACCAGCATCAAATGTATATCCATTTTTATAGAATGTTCTTGCTCTTCCTCCGAGATCTGAATTTTTTTCAATCAACGTGACGTCATAATTCTTGGCCCTCAGTCTAATTGCCGATGCAATTCCTCCAAGGCCTGAGCCTATTACTATTGCTTTATTGTTCATTGATTTGTTAATTTTTCAATTTTAACGCTAATTATAGTTATAATAGCCAATAAACATTATAGATTTTAATATTTTTTTTCTTTCAAAAAAATACAAATTACTTTAGTCTATTATTACTTATAATCTAACAAACAAACAGGGGATTTAATGAAAACAGCTCTTTTACAATCCAGCGATTTAACTGGAATTACATTCTGGTTAATATCAATGGCTTTATTAGCTACTACAGTTTTTTTCTTTATTGAAAGAAATTCAGTAAAAGCTTCATGGAGAACTTCAATAACTCTATCAGGCTTAGTTACAGGTATTGCATTTGTACATTATATGTACATGAGAGAAGTCTGGGTAACTACAGGTACATCACCAACGGTGTTTAGATACATTGATTGGTTATTAACGGTTCCTTTATTAATGATTGAATTTTATTTTATACTTTCAGCCGTTAAGAGAGTTTCTACTGGAATTTTCTGGAGACTACTTTTAGGAACATTAGTCATGTTAATAGGTGGATATCTTGGTGAGGCAGGATATATGAATATTAATGCTGGCTTTATTATTGGTATGGCCGGATGGATCTTCATTTTATATGAAGTTTTTTCAGGTGAAGCCGGAAGAGAAGCAGCAAGATTATCAGGTGCCGCAAAAGATTGTTTTGAATTCTGCAAATGGATCGTAACAATCGGTTGGTCAGTATACCCATTAGGATATCTTTTTGGATATATGACAGGTTCAGCAAATGAGGTGACTTTAAACCTTGTTTATAACTTGGCTGACTTTATTAACAAAATATTATTCGGTTTAGTTATTTACAAAACTGCATCTAGTTTAACACCTGCAGGAAGTAAGTAGTAAAAACTAATTAATTTTTTTAAAAAGGCCCTCAAGATTTTCTTGGGGGCCTTTTTTATTTAACCAAACAAAGTTTTTATTTACGATTAAATTACTATTTTTATAAAAAATCCCATTTTTAAAATCCTTTTTTAAAAAATAAGCACCATCAAGATCAAGAAATGTGCAATATTTTGCAATTGTTAATGCAGGTACAATGGACAATGAAGAACTAACCATACAACCGAGTAGTATTTTTTTATTTTTTTTTTTTAAAAATTTTATAATTTTTAAACTTTTATTTAACCCACCAAATTTGTCTAATTTTATATTTATTACTTGGTAATATTTCAAAATATTATTTTTATTTTTAATGTGAAAAGATTCGTCAGCACAAAATAATATTTTTGTTTTAATATTTTTAAGTTTGTAGTCTAGTCCATATTTAAAAGGTTGCTCTATAATAATTACATTTAACTTTTCTAAATCATTAATAATTTTTTTTAATAGTGGAAAATTCATTCCTTCATTTGCATCAATTATTATTTTTGATTTAGGACATTTTTTATTTATAAATTTTATAGTCTTTAAAATGTTATTTTTATTAAC
>JALRAW010000086.1 GCA_023257975.1 Candidatus Fonsibacter sp. | reverse complement strand
ATCCTTATGAAGGGGAAAGAAAACCAGGCAGTGTGGGCTTGCCATTGCCCGATGTACAAATTCGAATTACTGAAGGTAAATCCAAAATACCACTACCAGCAAAAGAAGTTGGAATGATTCAGGTCAAAGGCCCTAATGTATTCAGTTCTTATTGGAAAAATGAACATGCAAATCAGGAGTCATTTACAGATGATGGTTTTTTTATAACAGGCGATCTGGGATATATTGATCAAGATGGTTATGTACATATATCAGGACGAGAAAAAGATTTAATCATCTCTGGAGGATTTAATATTTATCCCAAAGAAATTGAAGATTTAATTAATAACCACCCTGATGTTAAAGAGTCTGCAGTAGTAGGGGTAAAAGATGATGATTTGGGAGAGGTGCCTATAGCTGTAATTGTTGTAGATATGGAGTTTAAATATCAGTACAATTGAAAAAACATTAAAAGACTTAAGCGGTAAAAATTTCTCAGAATTAAAAAACAAATTAAGCGAAGTTTTGATTAAAGAAATTGTACCGATTGGAAAAAAGATTAAAGAATTTAAAAAAGATACGGATACAATTAAAAAAATATTAAAGAGTGGCAGCGAAAAAGCTAATATTGAATCTCAAAAAACTATAAAAGAAGTACAAAAGATTATTGGATTATCTCTTTCTTAATGAGAAAAAATTATTTAGTTATTATTGATGAAAGTGATGAATTAAAGAATGCAATTTATTTTGCAGCCAAAAGATCAGTTGTAAATAATGCTAATTTAATAATGCTTTATGTTGTAAGACCTGCAGTCAATGCAGAATGGGCGTCTGTTGGTAACCTTATTGAACAAGAGGAGACAAGTGAGGGAAAAAAAATCAGCAGGCTTTGGTCTACTGTAGTTGAAGAAAAATTTAAAATTAAACCACAGATCATTATTAAGATGGGTGATAAGGTTGATGAGATAATTAAGTTTCTCAAAGAGAATGAAAGCATTAGATTTTTGGTATTAGCTTCCTCAACTGATAGCGACCCAGGCCCTATTATCAAATCTTTATCAAAAAAAATGAATGACTTACCGGTGCCGTTAGTGATAATTCCAGGTGGTATTTCTGAAAAAGAACTTGATAACTTAATATAAGTTATTGAATTATAAGCCTTATTATAAATGGTAATTACTTTAACAACAAATCATACTAACTAAATATACACTAATGAATATAGATGTTCAGCAGACTCCAAATCCAGACACATTAAAATTTGTGTTAGGTTTTGAGTTGGTGCAAAACGGTACTATAGAATTTAAAAGCCATTTGGAGGCTAAAGAGTATCCTTTTGTTCAAAAAATATTTGAACTTGGCGCTGAGCTTGTCTTTTTTGGAGCTAATTTTATCTCCGTTAAAAAAAATAGTTCTTTAGAGTGGCGAGAAATATTAGAAGAAATTAAAAATATTATAAAAATTGATTTCCCAAAAAATTTTAAGGCAATCAGTATACAAAAAGAGACAAGCGAAAATAAAGATGAGATATTTAAAAAAATAGAAGAAGTGCTTGAGCTTAAAATTCGACCTGCAGTTGCAATGGATGGAGGCAATATTAGTTTACGATCTTTTGTTGATGGTGTAGCTGAAGTTGAACTACAAGGCAGTTGTGCAGGCTGTCCATCTTCTACATTAACTTTAAAACAAGGTGTTGAACGAATGCTTGTTCATTATGTGCCTGAAGTGAAAAGCGTTAGAGCTGTAACTCTATAATC
>JALRAW010000055.1 GCA_023257975.1 Candidatus Fonsibacter sp. | reverse complement strand
TGCTCTTCCGATCTAATTCTCGAACTGCTGTACCGTTTGCCCAAGCGGCCCATTCACAATCAAATTTTTTAGTAGAATTAATTCCAAAAACTGTTGCTCCATTTACTCTTGGATGGGCTAATGCCATCTCTCTTGCGGTTGTAACTGGTTGTCTTGAAAAAGATGCGATAGCAACAGATGCATTATCAATAATTCTATTAATCACCATATCGGCTGCTTTTTCATCTATAGGTGAATTGTCACTTGCAACTTTAGCAATTCTATAAGCAAGCTGGTCTTCTTTTGGTAAATTTATTTTTGAGGGATAAACTTTAACTTTAAATTCTTTCAAGATAATTTCTTATAATATTCAAAATATAAAATAACAATATTTTTAATTAACTCTTTTTATACTTAATATTTTATCTCCTACTTTTATATTATTTTGTTCAAACCAACCTTGATTAACTTCAAGAGCAAGTACTATAGGTTGTCCAGAACAATGTTCTGTTAAAGATAAAGGCTGCATATCTGTTATTTTTACTATTGTATTTGTCTTACTTATAAAAGCTATGGATAAAGGTATTTGCGTATCTTTCATCCAAAAACATGGGCTAGAACCCTCTTCAAAAATAAACAACATACCACTATCTTTTCCTAAAGCTGGACGATTCATTAAACCTTCGCTTTGCTCCTCATCCGTCTCTGCTATTTCAGCAATTAATTTTTTAGTTCCTATTTCAATTTGAACTTTTGAAAGTTGAGCAAAAGAACTATTTACTAGTAAAAGTGTAAAAACTAATATTTTTATTATTTGTTTCATCATCTTTTTTGACTATTTCCTTTTGATAAAGAGATTGGATATTTTATAATATTTTTTTTTAATTTTGCGTAAAAGCTTTTCTCAATATCAATATTCATTTTTTGAGAAATTCGTAATAAATAAAAGAATATATCAGCAATCTCATCTGCAACTTTTTCTTTATCTACTTTTTTTAAATCACTTTCTTTTAACCATTGAAAGATTTCCACAAGCTCTGAGGCTTCGACCGATAAAGCCATGGATAGATTTTTAGGTGAATGAAATTGATCCCAGTCTCTTTCTTTTACAAAGTTTTTAATCTTTTGATTAATTTTCTTTAAATCCATAACAAAATAGTTATTTAATTTAATTAAATGTTTAAATTACACAAAAAATTACTCAAAACTACTCATTCTGTTGCGGACTTGAATTTATGTAACGTACGATTAATGGATAATGCCAAATTTCCTTGGCTTATTCTTATTCCAAAAAGAAAAAATATTAGACAAATACTAGATTTAAATAAAAAAGATCAAATAAAATTAATGGAAGAAATTGATTATTGCAGCAGAGTTATGAAAAAAACTTTTAAGGCTTTTAATTTAAACGTAGAAAAAATCGGAAATATCATTCCTCAATTACATATCCATATAATTGCAAGACATAAAAAAGATAGCTCATGGCCTCTTTCAGTTTGGGTTGTAAAAGGAAAACCTTATAAAAAATCTCACTTAACTGAAACTATAAAAAAATTACAAAAACTTATTTAATATGTTGAGCTATAGGCATGGATATCATGCTGGAAATTCAGCTGATGTTTTAAAACATTTTATACTTCTTTATGTTTTAGATTACGTAAAAAAAAAAAACAAAAATTTTATCTACATTGACTCTCATGCAGGTGCTGGAAAATATTTTATCTCTGATGCTTACATGCAAAAAAATAAAGAATATCTAGAAGGTATCAATAAAATAATAAGAATAAAAAATAATGATTTTTTTTTAAAAAATTATTTAGACTTAGTAAAATCAATAAACTTCAATACTGAACTTAAAATATATCCAGGCTCATGTTATCTTGCTGCTAAAAGTTTAAGAATAGAAGATAAGCTTCATTTACTTGAGTTACATTCTACAGAATTTTCAAATCTTAAAAAAAACTTTGAAGGAGATTTAAGAGTGGTCATTGAAAATGAAGATAGTTACAAAAAACTTAAAAAACTATTACCTCCAAAAGAAAAACGTGCAGTAATATTAATTGATCCATCATATGAACTTAAAGATGAATATGAAAAGGCATCAAAAATGTTATTAGAGTGTTATAAAAAATTTCCACTTGGAGTTTATATTGTTTGGTATCCTGTATTAAATAATAAAAAATCTGAATCATTTATTCTAAATATTTTAAAAGAAAATTATAAAAATCTATCTCACATAGAAATGATTACGGATAATTCTAGTAATGGAATGCAAGGGAGCGGTTTGTTTATAATTAATTCTCCATGGTCTATAGAAAAAGATATTAAAGAAAGTCTAAAAATTATTTTTGATTGTTTAAAAAAATCCAAGGATCTTTCTAAACTATTATTTAAAAATAATATTAATTAGACAAATAAACTTGCTATTCCAAGAAATGCAAAAAACCCAACAACGTCCGTAACCGTTGTTACAAAAACAGTTGCTGAAACTGCAGGATCTATCTTCATTTTATTTAATGTTACTGGGATAGCGATTCCAGCCAAACCGGCTACAGTTAAATTTACAATCATTGCTGCACCAATCAGAATGGCTATTTTTAAATCATGAAACCAGAAATAAACAAAAACTCCAGTAATTGCTGCAAATACTAATCCATTTAACAAACCAGTTACAACTTCTCTATTAATAATTTTCATAACATTTTTTACATTCAATTGTTGTGAAGCGATTAATTGAATTGTTACAGTTAATGTTTGTGTTGCAGCATTTCCTCCCATCGATGCAACAATTGGCATTAAGACTGCAAGAGCAATAACTTTTTGAATTGTGTTTTCAAAAATTCCAATAACAAATGAAGCTAAAACTGCAGTAATTAAATTAATAAACAACCATAAAAATCTATTTTTAGATGTCTCTACAGGATTATCACTTATATCTTCTGCAGCTCCAATACCCCCTAATCTTAAAGCATCTTCAACGGCTTCTTCTTTAACAATTGTTACAACATCATCTCCTGTGATCACTCCAATTAATTTTTGGTCTTTATCAACAACACCAGCTGAAACTAAATTATATTGAGTAAAAATATTACCAACTTTTTCTTTATCAAGATCTGCTGGAATAAAAGTTTTATTTTCTGCTATTAAGTCTTTTACTTTTGTATTTGGATCTGATCTTAGAATATTTGAAATAGATGCGTTACCAATGGGCTTTCTTTCTTTGTCTACAACAAAAATTTCTAAAAATTGTTCTGGTAAATCTGTTGAATCTCTTAAAAAATCCATCGTTTGACCAACAGTCCAATCTAAATCAATGGTTACAAATTCTCGCTGCATAATTCTTGCAGCTGAGTCTTTTGGATATTTTAATCCTAATCTGAAAAAATTTTGATCTTTTTGAGGGAGATTATTTAAAATCTGATTTTGAAATTCTTCAGGAACATTTTCTATAATCTGAAAAGCATCATCTGACTCTAATTCTTTTATAATTGAAGAAATCGTATCCGGTGAAAGCTGTTCTAATATTTCTTTTTGTAAAATATCCGACAAACCTAATACGACCTCAGGATTTAAATCTGCGGATTTATGGCTAAATAATTTTATCTGAACTTCACTAGGTAATGTTTTGATTAAATCTGCAACATCTGCTGGATGGTATTTATCTAATAACTGTCGAACAGAAATAAAATTGTTTTGTTTAACATTTTCAATTAAAGAATTAATTTGTTCTTCAGTAAAAATATGCCCAGTTCTAACTTTAGAAGTTTGATTAGCTTCTTGGGGCATGAAAATCTCACATATAGGTTCAGCTACTACCTATAATGAATTCGACTAAAAAAAAA
>JALRAW010000048.1 GCA_023257975.1 Candidatus Fonsibacter sp. | reverse complement strand
CATCCCAGGGAGCTTGTCTCCTTGGCGATGGGTCGGCCTCCGTGCAACATCTCGGTCGCACCGAACCGATTGAGGTTCGATGCGGCACCCAAACCTTTGTTTATGCTTTTCATATCTTACAGACAGCCGCATACGATGTTAGCGTTGTGAGATGAAATAACGTACCATACGTTATTAAAACATCTTAGTGTTACTGTTGAGTTTAAAAAAAATTAAAAATATTAATTCCCCTATTCTTTTAATGCATGGTGGAGCCGACATAATAATACCTATTGCGATGGGAAAAAAATTATTTAATGAAATTCAGTCAAAAAAGTACGGATACTTTCCTCAATCTGATCGCCATATGATGACTTATAATTCTGAACTTAAGTTTGAATTGCAAAAATTTATAAAAACTTTAAATTAGTTTTTAATAAAAGCTTGCACAAAGTCCTTTGCGATAAAGTTATCTAAGTCTTCTTCTTTTTCACCCACTCCAATTGCATAAATTGGAATCTGAAATTGTTTTGCAATAGCAACAAGAATACCGCCTTTTGCAGTTCCGTCTAATTTAGTCATAATAATTCCAGAGATAGGAGTAATTTTTTTAAATTCTTCAATCTGATTAATTGCATTTTGCCCTGTGGTTGCATCAAGAACTAAAATAGATTCATGAGGAGCGTTGGAGTCAATTTTTTTTAAAACTCTAATAATTTTAGAAAATTCTTCCATTAAGTTTTTTTTGTTCTGCAGTCGTCCAGCCGTATCTATGACGCAATAATCCGCATTATTTTGTTTTGCATATTCAAAACTTTTAAATGCAACAGAGGCTGGATCTGAGCCAATATCTGATTTTATTATTTCTACATTAATTTTTTTGCACCAAAGTTCTAACTGATCAATTGCTGCAGCTCTAAAAGTGTCCGCCGCTCCAACAATAATTTTGTTTCCATGAGCTTTAAGTTTTTTACATAATTTACCAATGGTGGTTGTTTTACCAACGCCATTAACTCCACAGACTAATACAACAGTTGGTTTGTTGTGTTTTTTTATAAAAAAATCTTTTTGTAAAGGAACCAAGATCTCTTCTATTTCCTTTGCGATAGCTTGAAAAAAATTTTCTTTTGTTAACTCTTCTTTGCTGTATTTTTTATTAGCTATGTTTTTCTTAAATTCTTCTACAAAACCAATGCCTACATCTGCTTGAATAAGAATATCCTCTATATCTTGAAGAATTTCTGCTTGTGGTTTTGATTTATTAAAAACATCATCAATTCCTTTTGTAAATTTTTCTGAAGTTTTTTTTAAACTTTCTTTAAGCTTTTTAAAAAAATTCATTAAGAATTATATTTTTAGACTAATATTATTAATATTTGAGACAGATCCGGTCATTATAATATGTTTATCTTTAGCCCATTCAATATGGAGCGTGCCATTTTTAAAATGAATATTAACTTTTTTACCTGTTAAACCTAATTTACTTGCTGCCACAGCAGTAGCACAAGCAGCTGTACCACAAGCAAGCGTTAAACCTGCTCCTCTTTCCCAAACTTTTACTGCGATATTTTTTTTGTTCATTACATCAGCAAATGTAACGTTACATCTTTCTGGGAAGAATTCATGATGTTCAATTTGTGGACCAATTTTTTTAAGTAATTCAAATGTTATATTTTTAAAAAAAATAATATGTGGGTTCCCAATACTTAAAGTGTAACCCGAAAGAATGCCAAAATGTTTAGTCTTAATTTTAACTTTCTCGTGATTCATTTTTTTTACTAAAGGAATTTTTTTCAATGTCATTAGTTCAAGAGTATATTGAAAAAGAGTTCGAAATTCGCATTTTTTTTATAAAAAAATATTTTTTTGCTATGGCAATTTTCTCTCAAAATGATGAAGAAACAAGAATTGATTATAGAAACTATAATT
>JALRAW010000038.1 GCA_023257975.1 Candidatus Fonsibacter sp. | reverse complement strand
GCAATAAAGAAGCTTCTCCGAGGGGCAAATAACCCTTCTGCCAGGCATAACCAAGAATGAAGATGTTGGCTGCAATAGAAATACATTTTTGATCACCTTTAATAACTGTTCTAATATTTTTATTTTTGTCAGGAGAAAAATTTCCATCAACAAGAATGACATGATCTTTAATATTAATTTTTTCCAGGGCTCTATTCATTGCAAGTAAAGAAGACTGCAAAATGTTTAATTTTTCAATTTCCTTAACAGAAGAGATGCCAACACTATATTCACATTTTTTAATAAGCACTTTGAATATTTCCAATCTTTTTGATTTGTTGAGTTTTTTAGAGTCATTAATTCCTTCAGGAAAATTATTTTCATCTAACTTAATAGCAGCAGCAAAAACAGGTCCGGCTAAGCATCCTCTGCCAACTTCGTCTACACCAATTATATTTCTACCAAATTTAAGATCATTTAAAATATTCATTAGTTTTTAAATATTTCATTTCTGAATTTTTTTAGATCTTCCCATGATAATTTTTTATTTTCAGGTTCTCTTAATAAGATTTCCGGGTCAAAAGTAGTAAATGTTATAAATTTATCTTTATTAACAATAATTGAATCCCATTTCCCATGAATATCTAATATTTTATTTCTAGAATTATTAAAAAAGTTAGAAGCAATTTCTCCAAGTAATAAAATATATTTCGGTTTAATAATTTTTAAATGTTTAATTAAAATATCTTTGTAAAAATTATTTCTATTTTTAATATCAATATCCTTATCAAAATAAATATTAGATAAATAATATTTTTCTTTCTCGAGAGATATTGATGAGAGCATTTTATTCAATAGTTCACCCCTAGGGCCCGATAATATTTCTTGGTTTTTAATATCATCATCATTCGGACAATCGCCTAGTATCATAATTTTAGAATCTGGATTTCCTTTGTAAAAAAAATTATTATTATTTTTGGTATTCAATAGATTGTTAATTTCTTTAAATAGTTGGGAAACTAACTGTTCTTTATTAGCGGAGGACTGGTGTTTAGATTTAGTTACATCATTAGAAAAAATATTATTAATATTTAAAGTTGAATAGTATTCCAGTAAGTTTATAGTTTTATTACTTAAATATTTTTTGAGCATTTTTATGAATAAAAAAATTTTTTACACAGTGTTTTTATTGTTATTTATAGCAAATTATTCGCATTTGAGTGCTAATATTTTAGAAAATAAAAAAAGATTAGTTAAAAATTCTAATTATTTTTCTAATTATTTATCTGGCAGTGTTTCATTGCAAAAAAATGACTCACAGAAGGCTTACGGTTTTTTCGAAAATATTGAAAATTTAGGAACTTATCATTCAGAATTTAATCTCAAGTACGTTGAAACATTAGTTAATAATGGAAAAATTGAAGAAGCTTATATATTTATAAAAAAGTTAGATAAGTCTTATCAATCTTTATATCCATTTAATCTAGTTTTGTTTGTTCATGATTTTAAAAAAGAAAGATATTCAAAATTAAAGAGTTATATTTTCTTACCAAAACAAAGTCCTAATGATCCATTATTGGCAGAATTGTACCAAAATCTTGGTTTATGGGTGGATTTATCAAATAAAAATATTGAAGAATTAAATAAAAAGATTGATAACTCAAATTCAAGTTTTAAAAATGTTTCTCTAACACAAAAAATTCTAATTAATTTATATTTAGATAATCCAAAAAATATTGATTTATATTTTAATGAAATTTCTAATAAAAAAGAATTAGGCAGATACAATTATTTTTATTTATCTTATTATCTAGAAAAAAATAATAAAGATAAAATTAATGATATTATTAACCGTAATTTAGAAATATCATCAGAAAATTTATTATTTAAACAACTTTTTTTAGATTCTCGCGAAAATAAATTTTATAAAATAAACAAATTTTATAAAAGAAAAAATATTAATCATGGGCTAGCTGAATTATTTTATTTATTTGCAAACTTTTATCAGAATTATGAACAAGTTCAGATCTCAAATTTTTATTTAAACTTAAGTGAATATTTAAATCCTTATTTTCAATCTAATAAAATATTAAAAGTAGAAAATCTTATTATATTAAATAATTTAGAAGAATCAGAAAAAGAAATAAAAGTAATTGAGAAATTGGGAAAAGAATTTTATTGGTATGCCAATTTAACAAGATTAAGATTTTTGCCTAATATTAATTCTGAAAAACAAATCAATTTACTTGAAAGTTTTTTAGAAAATAATGAATTTTTTGCATCTGAAAAATATTTTGAATTAGCTAATTTTATAAGAGCTAACAAAAATTACTCTAAATCTATAGAATTATATGAAAAATCAATAGCATCAAAAAAAGACACAAAGGATGGTGATTGGATTTATTATTATAATTTAGCTATTAGCCAAGAACGAGCAGGGTTATGGGAGAATGCAGAAAAAAGTTTTTTGCAAGCTCTAAAAATTTCGCCCAAGCAGCCTGAGGTTTTGAATTATTTGGCATATAGTTGGTTAGAGAAAAAAATTAATTTAGACAAAGCAAAAGAAATGTTAGTTGAAGCAGTTAATATAAGTAAAGGACGCGGATATATTTTAGACTCACTTGGCTGGGCATATTTTTTATTAAAGGATTATGATAAGGCAGAAGAAATTTTGCAGACAGCTTATGAAAAAGAACCTTCCGAAGCTGTTATCTATGATCATTACGGTGATGTTCTTTGGACAAACGGAAAAAAAATTCAAGCAAGATATGTTTGGCAAAATGCTATCAAGCTTAAAAATATTGAGCAAGATTTAAAAGAATCTATAAATAAAAAAATAATTTTCGGATTGGATGATGCTGATAAAAACAACTCTTAAAGCGTATGGTAAAATAAATCTATATTTAAAAGTAATCAAAAAATTAAAGAATAAATATCACGAAATAGAAACCTTATTTTGTTTTTTTAATATTTATGATCAGATTTTTGTAACTAATAGCAAAACAGATAATAAGATTATTTTTACAGGAAAATTTTCAAAAGGAATAAGCAATACCAACAACACAGTATTAAAATTATTAAATATTTTAAAAAAATACCCAAAATTTAATGAACATAAATTTAAAATTAGGATTGTAAAAAATATACCACAGGGTTCTGGATTTGGAGGTGGTTCAGTAGATGTTTCTGCATTACTTAATTTTTTTAATAAATATTTAAAACTAAATTTAAAAAGCAAAACTATTTCTTTAATATGTAATAAGATAGGTGCTGATGTCGAACCCTCGTTAAATACTAATTTCAAAATTCTTTATGGGCCAAATAATAAAATCATAAATTTTAATAAAAAACCAAAATTTAATTTATTGTTAGTTTATCCAAACTTTCTTAATTCAACAAAAAAAATTTATCTTTCAAATAAAATATTTTCAAAAAAAAATAATTCTCAATTTAACTTTTTAAAAAAGAATATTTTAAATGTGAGTTATTTATTTAAATTTTTAAATTATAAAGGAAATGATTTAGAGCAGAGTGCTTTTAAATATAACAAGATCATATTAAAATTATTAACGTTCCTTAAGAAATTAAAAGGCTGTAAGGTGGCTAGAATGACAGGTAGTGGTTCAGCTTGTTTTGCTATTTTTGAAAATAATTTGCAATTAGCTGATGCTATTCTTTCTCTAAAAAAACATTATAAAAGTTATTGGATAAGGAAAGTAAAAATAATATAACCTTATTTCTAAAATAAAAATTGGGGCTTAGCCAAGCGGTAAGGCAGCGGGTTTTGATCCCGCCATCCCAGGTTCGAATCCTGGAGCCCCAGCCAAATAAAAAAATAATTACTGTGATTAGACAAGAAAAAAAATCAGATAAAAAAAAAATTTTTTTACTTGAGGAAGATGTTTTGGGACCAGGAAGATATGCAAGACCCAGTTTTAGATTAAGAGAGAGTCTTGAGCACAATATAAAATATTCAAAAGTTTATTGTAAAGCACAGAAAATAATTGGTAGCGTAAGATATTTTAATTGTAAGATAGATAATAATAATGGGTTAATGTTGGGACCTTTAATAGTTGATCAAAAATTCAAAGGGAGAGGAATAGGAAAAGAATTAGTAAACAAAAGTATAAGTGATATTGATAAAAAAAAAATTGATTTTATTATTTTAATTGGAGAATTTGATTATTATGGACAATTTGGTTTTGAAAGAAATCATAATATATATTTTTCATTAAATGTAAGAAAAGAAAAAATCTTATTAAAAAAATTCTCAGAAAAAGATATTACAATTTCTGGTAAAATAGAATTATATTAATATTTTTAATGAAAAAAACATTTTTATTTTCAAGAGAAAATAAAAAATTAATTTCAATTTTAAATCCAATAAATTCAAAAACTCATACCCAGTTTGTTGGAGGTTGCGTTAGAAAAGCGATAGAGGGAAAATTAACAACAGATATCGATTTAGCTACTGTTTATAAGCCTGAGAAGATTAAAAAAATATTATTAAAAAATAATTATAAAGTCTTAGATTCGGCAATCAAATACGGGTCAATTACAACTTTTTCTAAAAATTATAAATATGAAATTACCTCTCTAAGAAAAGATATAAAGCCTGATGGTAGGCATACAAAAATACAATTGACGAATAATTGGATAGAAGATTCATTAAGAAGAGATTTTACAATCAATGCAATTTATTGTGATAAGTTTGGAAAAATTTTTGATCCATTAAGCGGAATTAACGATTTAAAAAATAAAAAAATTAATTTTATTGGAAGTGCAGATTTAAGAATTAAAGAAGATTATTTAAGAATTCTAAGATACATAAGATTTTCATTAGAATATAATTTTAATATTAAAGATAGAAATACTATAAGAATTATTAATAAAAATATTAAATTTTTAAAATTTATTTCTAAAGAAAGATTATTTGTAGAGTTAAAAAAAATTTTAGAATTAAAAAATTTATTAAATATTAATAATAAGAATTATTTCAAAAAAATTTTAAATCGAGTGTATAAAATAAAATTTTTTGATAGATTAAATAGAGTTGAGATTTTGAATAAAAAATTAAGATTAAATTTAAATTATCTTCAAATCCTTTCAATATTATTAGTTGGATATAATAAAAAAAATATCTATTTTTCTAAAGAATTTCGATTGTCTAATAAGGATAAAGATTATCTTAATTTTATTTACGAACAGTTTAAACTGTTAAAAAATAAATCTTATGATTATCAGACAATCAGACGTCAGTTATATTTTTATAATAAAGATTTAACTTTAGGTTTTTTAAATTTTATTTTTTGTATAAAAAAAGAAATTAATCTGAAAAACTTTATAAAATACATTCTGTTTATTAAAAAATTTAAAGTACCAAAATTTCCAATTTCTGGAGATTTTTTAATTAAAAAAGGATTTAAAGAAGGAAAAACACTTGGAAAAAAATTAGAATTCTTAAAAGATTCATGGATTAAAAATAACTTCAAATTAAATTTACGTAATATTCAATCCTTAAATTAAATATATTTAACTTCAATAATCTCATAATTTTTTTCTCCAGCTGGAGTTTTAACAGAAACAAAGTCACCAGTGTGTTTAGAAACTAATTCTAATGCTATTGGTGATTTATAAAATAACAACCCTTCTTTTGCGTTTGCTTCATCTTTGCCAACAATTTTGTATTTCTTTTTTTCTTTATTTTCCATATCTAGTAAAATAATTGTTGATCCAAAAATTACTTTGTTATCATTTTTAATTTTTGTAACATCCACAATGTTGGCAGTTGCTATTGTTGTTTCAATTTCTTGAATTCTTCTTTCATTATGACCCTGTTCTTCTTTGGCAGCATGATATTCAGCATTTTCTTTAAGATCACCGTGAGCTCTCGCTTCCGATATGGCACTGACAATCTTTGGTCTTATTATAGAAATTCTTTCTTGTAATTCTATTTTAATTTTTTCTAAACCTTGAGGTGTAATGGGTTCTTTTTCCATTTAGTTTTTTACCATTTTGCAAGCGGGGGAAGCGACATAAAAATAGCTTCTATATTACCATTAGTATTCAGACCAAATTTTGTACCGCGGTCATATAATAAATTAAATTCTACATATCTTCCTCTTTTAATTAATTGTTTTTCTTTATCTTTTTCATTCCATTTTAAAAACATTTTTTTTTGTATTATCTTAGAAGATACTTTTAAAAAAGTTATTCCAACATCTCGTGTATAATTAAAGTCTTTATCCCAGTCATTAGAGTTAAGGTAATCATAAAATATTCCACCATCACCTCTAGGCTCTTGTCTATGAGGTAAGTAAAAATATTTATCGCAATTTTTTTTATGCTGAGAATAATAATTCTTATTATAAAGATTACACATTTTTTTTATTTCTTGATGAAAATATTTTTTTTGATTTAAATCTTTTATACATGGAGTCATATCCATTCCTCCACCAAACCAAGATTTTGAAGTTACTATAAATCGAGTATTAAAGTGAAATGCAGGAACTTTTGGATTTTGCATATGTGCCACAATAGAAATTCCTGAAGCCCAAAAACTTGGGTTGTGTAACGCCCCAGGAATTTTTTTTCTAAATTCTTTATTAAATTTTCCAAAGACTGTAGAAATATTAACTCCGACTTTTTCAAAGACAGACCCATTTTCAATTAACGAAAACGTTCCTCCACCTTTAGAACTTCCGCCAGCAGTCCACTTTTTTTTTTTAAAAAAGATTCTCTTTTTAGATTTAAGATATTCGATTTTTTCAAATTCATCACAAATAGAATTTCTTAAATTTTCAAACCAATTTTTAGCAATAATTTTTTTTTTTTCTAAATTTGAATTCATTATTAAATATTATAGTAATTGTTTTGCCTAAGCGCCTCAGATAACACAATAGAAATAGAAGTTACAACATTTAAAGATCTAGTGTTTTTAGAGATGGGTATCTTTAATCTTGCATTAGCTATCTCGTGTACAAAATCTGGTACGCCAGCACTTTCTCTACCAAATAATATTGTGTCATCTTTTTTATAATCAAAATTATAATAATTTTTTTTCGCTTTAGTTGTTAATAGAATTATTCTTTTATCTTTTTTAGTTTTAATAAAATCACTAAATGATTGATGTCTTATAATTTTACAATTTTTATAGTAATCCATGTAGATGCTTTTGAGTCTTTTTTCATCAAATTGAAATCCGCAAGGTTCAACGATTTCTAAAGTTGTATTCAAACATGCACACAATCTTATGGTTGCAGCAGTATTTTGAGGAATATCGGGCTGAAATAATGCAATATTAATCATATAAGAAATTTATTATTTATGCGTCATTCTGGCTATGGAAAAGAAAATAGTTTAGAAATAATTAAATTAAATATTTATGTCAGAAAATAATAATAACCCGGATAAGAAAAATAGAAGAGATTTTTTAACCGTTGCGACAACAGCTGTCGGTGTAGTAGGTGTTGGAACCGCGGTTTGGCCAGTTATAAATCAAATGAATCCAGACTCCTCAGTAAAAGCTTTAGCATCTATTGAAGTTGATTTATCAAAAATTAAAGAGGGTCAAGAAATAACAGTTCTATGGAGAGGAAAACCTGTTTTTATTAAAAGAAGAACCAAAGAAGAAATTACTAATGCTGAAAAAGTTGATCTTAAAGAATTAAAAGATCCTCAACCTGATAATAAACGAGTTAAAAAATCTGAATGGCTAGTTTTAGTAGGAGTTTGTACTCATTTAGGCTGTGTTCCAATCAGCGGCAAAGGTGATTACGGCGGATGGTTTTGTCCTTGTCATGGATCTCATTATGATAGTTCTGGAAGGATTAGAAAAGGTCCAGCCCCAACTAATTTGGAAGTTCCAACATATGAATTTGTTGGGGATAGTAAAATTAAATTAGGATAAAAATTATTATGAGTGGTAAAGATTCTGATTTAAATAGTAATAATATTAAACCAGTTCATACGAATAAAGTAGGTGGATCTCCATTTAAAGGAGTTGTTGGCTGGATAGATAATCGTCTTCCAATTATCAGAATGTTTAAATACGAGTATTTAGATTTCCAAGTTCCAAAAAATTTAAGTTACCTCTGGAGCCTAGGCGGAATATTAATGATATGTCTCATATTTTTAATTGTCACTGGATTAGTTCTTGGTATGCACTACAAACCATCTTCAACTGAAGCTTTCATATCCGTTGAAAAAATTATGCGAGATGTAAATTATGGATGGCTTCTTAGATATGCTCACATGAATTTCGCCTCTTTCTTTTTTATAGCAGTATATATTCATATTTTTAGAGGACTTTATTATGGTTCATACAAAGAACCCCGACAACTAATGTGGCTTATTGGAATTGTTATTTTTTTCATGATGATGGCCACTGCTTTCCTTGGTTATACTTTACCATGGGGTCAAATGAGTTATTGGGGAGCAACCGTTATAACAAATTTATTCTCAGCAGTACCATTAGTAGGTAAAGCAATAGTTACATGGCTATGGGGAGACTATTCTGTTGGAGATTCAACTTTGAATCGATTTTATGTTTTACATTGGCTTTTAGCTTTTGGAATTTTAGGCGTAGTAATTTTTCATGTAATAGCTTTACATATTGTTGGCTCCAACAATCCATCCGGTATTGAGCCAGCTGATACCAGAGATACAGTTAGTTTTGCACCTTTTACAACCAGCAAAGATTTATTTGCGATGTTAATTTTTTTATTAGCTTTTGTTTTAATTACTATGTACGCGCCAAATTATCTCGGACATCCGGACAATTATATTCCTGCAGATCCATTGGTAACACCAGCTCATATTGTTCCAGAATGGTATTTTTTACCTTTCTATGCAATTTTAAGAAGTATTCCTGATAAACTTTTAGGAGTTATTGCAATGGTAAGCAGTATTGCAGTTCTGGGTTTATTACCTTGGTTAGATTTATCCAAAGTTCGATCTTCAGTTTTTAGACCAATATGGAAACAGTTTGTTTTTTTATTCGTACTTGATTTTTTTATATTAATGTACGTAGGAGGAATGCCAGCAGAAGGAATTTATGTTTTAATTGCTAGAGTAGGCACTGTTTATTGGTTTTTATTCTTTTTAGTTATAGCTCCTTTGGTATCGTTAACAGAAAAAACTCTCCCTATGCCTAATAGTATTCATGAGTATGAGGATTGGAAAAAACAAGGAAGAATTAAAACTTTTAAAATCTTTTAGATAAAACATGAGTTTAGTACTAAAATTTTCGTTATTTTTCTTCTTTTTATTATTAAATATTTCAAATTCTTTTTCAGCAGAAAAACAAGAGAAGCTTTTAAAGCAATCTTGGTCATTTGATGGTTTTTTTGGAAAATTTGATAGAGCCTCTCTTCAAAGAGGCTATCAAGTTTACACAGAAGTTTGTTCATCTTGTCATTCAATGAATCTTTTAAGTTATAGAAATTTATCAGAAGCAGGTGGGCCAAGTTTTTCCGAAGAGGAAGTTAAAGCAATAGCATCAAAAGTTGAAGTTTTAGATGGTCCTAATGACAAAGGAGAAATGTTTAGAAGACCTGGAAAACCATCTGATAAATTTACAAGTCCATTTCCTAATGAAAAAGCAGCAAGAGCTGCAAACGGTGGTGCTTATCCCCCTGATATGTCAGTTTTAGTAAAAGCTAGAGCTGGAGGTCCAGATTATATTTATTCTATTTTAATGGGTTATGATGACAAACCCCCAAAAGGCATAAAACTAGAGGATGGAGTATATTATAATAAATATATGCCAGGTAATAAAATTAAAATGGCGCAGCCGCTAAATAAAGATTCTGTAAATTATTCAGATGGCACTTTAGCGACACAAGAACAACTTGCAAAAGATGTTGTAACTTTTTTAACTTGGGCATCAGAACCTCATTTAGAGGCTAGAAAAAGAATAGGATTTAAAACTGTATTTTATTTATTGATACTTACGGTATTAGTTTATCTTGTTAAGAAAAAGATTTGGTTAAGTGTTGAACCTAAAGTGTAATACATCTCCATCAGCTACTTCATAGTCTTTTCCCTCAATTTTTAATTTTCCATTATCTCTAGCGCCGGTTTCCCCCGCATACTGAATATAATCTAGATAAGATATAACCTCAGCTTTTATAAATCCTTTTTTAAAATCAGAGTGAATAACTTCAGCTGCATCAGGGGCTTTGCATTTTTTTTCAATAGTCCATGCGTGAGTTTCTTTGGGCCCTACAGTAAAATAAGTGCATAAGTTTAAAATTTTATATCCAGCCTTTATAATTTGATCTAATCCAGATTCATTTATTCCAATTTCTTTCATAAATTCATTAGCTTCAGAATCTTGAAGTTCGGTAATTTGCTGTTCAATTTCAGCAGAAACGATTACTACTGTGTCATTTTTAAATTTTTCTTTTATTTTTTGAGAATAATTATTACCTGAGCTAACGCTATTTTCATCTACATTGCAGACTAAGATTCTGGGTTTAGTTGATAGAATCCCTAAATTTTTAATTAATTTTTTATCGAATTTTTCTTCCAGTTTATCTGGACGGATGCCTTTTTTTAAAAATTCATAAACATGTTCTAAAATTTCAAAAAAATCTTTATTTAATTCATTATTTTTATTTTTTTTTTGAGATAATCTTTTTTCAACAGACTCTAAATCAGAAATCATCATTTCAGTTTCTACTGTCTCTAAATCTCTTATAGGATCTACTGTTTTATTGACATTT
>JALRAW010000064.1 GCA_023257975.1 Candidatus Fonsibacter sp. | reverse complement strand
GATGATATTATTAAAATATTACTTAACTTGAACTCGATTTTCAGTTTCTTTAGGTTCAAATCTGTTAGAAATTTTTCTTACCTCAACCGCTGAAACTTTATATTCAGCACACATGGTCTCTTCGTCTTTTCCATGTCCTGTCACCATATTGACCATATGTTCTGGAAAATGAAAAGTAGTAAAAACAATTCCTTCCTTAACTTTGTCAGTAACTTCTACCCTTAGATCAACTTTTCCTCTGCCTGAGTATAATCTACCAAAATCACCGGTAACTAAATCTCTTACGGCAGCATCTTTTGGATGCACTAAAAGTATATCTTCATCCATAATATCAATATTATTCGTTCTTCTAGTCATTGTACCACAATTATAATGTTGTAATGCTCGACTAGTCGTAAGGATTAATGGATATTCATTTTTATTTTTGGCTAACTCATCAGATTCTTTCCAGTCAAAGTGTTTAAATTGACCTTTGCCAATTTTAAATGTTTGTGTGTGTAAAATTTTTGTATCTGTACCATCTTCTTTTACTGGCCACTGTAGTCCAAACTTTCCAAGTCTTTCCCTAGTTACCCCTTTAAAAAATGGAACAACATCTGCAATCTCTGCTAAAACTTTATCTGCATCATAGTCAGGTTGATTAAATCCAAAGCGCTGCATCATTTCAGTCACAATAACTGCATCAGGTTTAGTTCCTGGTAAAGGTGGTGCTGCCATGTTAACTCTTTGAATTCTTCTTTCAGTATTTGTAAAAGTTCCATCTTTTTCTAAAAAAGTGGTTCCAGGAAGAACAACTGTTGCAAGCTTTGCAGTTTCACTCATAAAAATTTCTTGAACAACTAAAAATTCTAAAGACTCCATAGCTTCTATGACATGAGCACTATTAGGATCTGTTTGAACTATATCTTCTCCAATTATCCAAACAGCTTTTAAATCCTTATTTATTGCAGCTTCAAACATTTGTGGAATTTTTAATCCTGGTTTTGTTGGATGCGTTACTCCATATTTTTCACTGTAATATTTTTGATTTTTTTCATCGGCAACGCTAAAGTAACCTGCTCCTTGATGAGGTTGACAACCCATATCAGCTGCACCTTGAACATTATTCTGTCCTCTTAAAGGATTTACCCCCACACCTTTTCTACCTATGTTTCCAGTAATCATGGCAAGATCTGCAATCAACATTACTGTTTTTGATCCTTGTTCGTGTTCAGTTACTCCAAGACCATGGAACTCCATAGAATTTCCCGATGTAGCATAAGCAATAGCGGCATCTTTAACTATTTGTTTATCAACTCCAGCAACTTTAGCTAGTTGATCAATATCTTGTCTTTCAATCTCCTTTATAAAATTATCAAAACCCTCTGTACGATCTCTAATAAAATCAGATTTGTATAATTTATTTTTGACAATGAAATAAAGCATCATATTTAATACAGCAACATTGGTGCCTGGTCTTAATTTGATATGATAATCTGCAAGTTTTGCTAATTCAGTAGTAACTGGATCTAAAACAATTAGTTTTTTTCCTTTCATTACTTGTTGTTTAATTTTAGCTCCGGTAACAGGATGGGCTGTAGTTGGATTAGCACCAATAATTAAAAATAAATCTGCATGATAAATATCATCTGTGGAATTTGTTGCCGCACCCGTTCCAAAAGTCTGTTGCATTCCCCAAGCGGTTGGTGAATGACATATTCTTGCACAACAATCTATGCTATTTGTACCAACAACAGCTCTTATTAATTTTTGAAATAAATAATTTTCTTCATTTGTGCATCTTGCTGAAGAAATTCCTGCAATTGCATCTGGGCCATGTTTTTTTATAATTCGATTAAATTCACTTTTTATCAAATCGTATGCTTCATCCCAAGTTGCTTTCTCAAACTTTCCATTTCTCTTGATAAGTGGAGTTCTTAATCTATCCGGATGATCATAAAACCCAAAGGCATATCGACCTTTTACACAAGTATGTCCAGCATTAACCTCTGTCTTTTTTGGAGTGTCAATTGAAACTACTTTATTATTTTTAATTGATGCTTCAAGATTACATCCAACTCCGCAATATGAACATGTAGTTCTAACTTTTTTATCTACTGCGGCAGACTTCGATTGGAAAATATCAGAGATAGCATCGGTTGGACAAGTATGTGCGCATGCTCCACATGAAACACAAGATGAATCTCCAAACAACATATTATTGTCAGTTGTAATTCTTGATTCAAAACCACGCCCGCTCATTGTTAAAACAAATGAACCTTGAATTTCATCGCAAGCTCTGACGCATCTTCCACAATTAATACAATGGTCAAGATTCATTCTCATATAAGGATGAGAATTATCAACTGGTATTCCTTTATGTTGTTTTGGATTATTATATCTGTGATCTGAGATTCCTAAATTGTTAGCAACTTTTTGAAGTTCACAATTATTATTCACTTCACAAGTTCCACATTCCATCGGATGGTCTGTTAAAACAAGTTCTACAATATTTTTTCTAAGAGTTTTTAAATTATCATTATTTGTAAAAATATGTTG
>JALRAW010000039.1 GCA_023257975.1 Candidatus Fonsibacter sp. | reverse complement strand
TAGGATGAAAACCATCCACATCTTTAGATGGATCGATGGCTTCTATAATTTTCTGTTTATCTATATGTTTTGGTAGAGGTAGTTGAACTAAAATACCTGATACCGACTTATCCTTATTTAATTCCTTAATTTTTTCTCCTTCACCTTATTGTCAAACTTTTCCTTATTAATAATAAATCTTTCATGAACTCCTTTTGAAATAACATCTATACTATCTCTCGCCTCCACATTAAAAGTTAATTTTTTTCCCTCAATCTTTGTCAATTCTACATTTGCAATCACTTCAAGTCCTACCGGCGTTGCAGCTTCATGACTGACATTAATATGAGTGCCAACGCTTTGTTCAGCCGGCCAATCGAGATGAGGTTTGATTGCTAAAATACAGGCCCACTCCAAAAATCCAACCAAATATCCAGTTGCAAAAACTTCTGGCATAATTTTGAATTCTTCAGACTCTGGATAAAGATTTGGAACTGTTTTTGATTTTGGGATTATAAATTTATGCTCATATTTAATTCCAACTTTTAAAGAATTTTTCATAAATAATTTATTTCATACATCATTTTTGATGTATGCAACAAATGCATTTATTTCAAATCAGCTTAAATAATTAAACATCAGACATACCTATAGCCTTGTCTGAAAAAAGGGATCTTTTGAGATGTTGTGCTATAGGATTTTCATCTACCTAGCTTTCGCTAGGTAAATAAAACTTTAAATTTCGGACTTCGGTCTTGTGATATGACCTACTACTTTACCGGCATTAACGCCATTTTTAATTCTGTAACCTGTTGTTCCGTTACCGTAAGTATCAACAGATTTCATATTACGATTAATATTGTCGATATTCTTTTCTTTCTGTTTGTTTTCAAAATTTTTAGCTATCAAACCTTTTGATCCTTCTAGCATTTTTACTCCTTTGTTTTATGTTTAACTTACTGACCTGCGAATCTTGCATATCAGATATGCAGATAATGCAATAATTTAATATATTTGTCAATAGCCTTAAATTTAAAGCAAAAAAGGGACCCTTGGGTCCCTTTTACCAGGTTTTAGATAACCGGAAAATTTATATGATTTTTTGAACCTTTTTTTGATTAAGCAAAGGTTCTTAAGCTTTTATGTGATATTAACCTTTTGGCCAATTCACGTATAAGGCAGTGGTAAACACATAGTTTTCCCTCCTTAAGTTCCAATATGATCCTTCTATTTTAAAAAGCAAATTTGAATAACAATTTTAACTAATTAGAAATAAATATTTAAAATCAAAAATTTAAGGTTAATTGTGGCAAAGTCATTTTTAATGCATTTGCTAAACTATTGATTTTAAAAGGCTGAAAATAAAATAGTAGTTTTAAAATAAATATAAAAAGAAAATCAATGCATTAGAATGCTTTCAATATTGTTTTTTTGGACTAATATCTTCGCATCCTAAAATTAATTAATATTATCTTCGGCGCTTTTCTCAACTTATCAGCTTAAATAACACTTCATTTCTTTTTAAAAACCAAAGAGTCCAAGGGGCATTATAGCCTGCATAAATTGCAGGTTCTTCAATTTTTAATCCTTTTTCTTTTATATAATTTCTAAGCTTTGCTTCATTCTCTTTAATATTAGCATCGCTGAATAAACCTGAAAAAGTAATAGCAATCACTTTAAGATCTGGATTATTTTTAATTTTAACACTTTGATTGTCGGGCTGCGGTACATTTTGCAAATTAAATTTTTTAGGAACGACGAAAGAAATCATCCATTGATTATTCCCGGAACTTTTTTGCATTACAGGAACTGTCATGGAGATACTTTCTTTATTTTTATTTTCACCACTTATATATTTAAATAAAATTCTAAAACCTTTACCAATAGCCTCATCACGTTCACCTTCCGCCTCAACAGTTGCGGTTAAAAAATTTGAATATTGTCTTATTTCAAATTCGTTATCTTTTTTTATAACCGTATAATCTGGTTGTTCATTTGCCATAGTAAAGCCAGTTAAAATTAATAAAGAAAAAAATATTTTTCCAATGTTTTTAAAAAAATAATTTAAAATCATCTAAAATCAAATCAGTTGCAACCCAAAGAATTGATAAAATTCCAAGCCAACCTACCCATTTATGTTCTTTCAAATACGCTGTAATCGCATTAGCAAGAGTTATCATCATTATCACTGAAAGCGTTAAACCAAAAACAAGCAGAGTATAATTTGACTTTGCGGCTCCAGCAACTGCAATAACATTATCAAAACTGATTGTTAAATCTGCTGCAATAATTGTCAGAATTGCTTTTCGAAAGCTTTTTGTATCATGTTCTTTAATCAGCTGAGATTTTTTAATTTTTATTTTTTGAGCTGAGTCATCTTTTAAAATATCTACATAAAGTTTGTATGCAATATAGAATAACAAAACTCCACCAAAGGTTCTCACTCCCTTAAATTGAAGAAAATAAGCAACAAATATTGCAAATAATATTCTAACTCTTTATTTATTATTCTAAAATTAAGCTCAAATCAATTAGTAGAATTTGCAGGATTTGGTGAAAAAGCCAGTGCAGGAACAATTCATTATGATAATGTTGCAGCATCAGTTTTAGGAGGATTTGTCTAGAAAGCATAAGATTGTTGAAGCTAATGAAGCCAACTCTAATGATGACAACTTTACTGATCATATTAAGGATACAAGGTTCCGAAGATTCAATTATAAAGACTCAACACATCAAACAGAAGCTATTGCTCCTA
>JALRAW010000009.1 GCA_023257975.1 Candidatus Fonsibacter sp. | reverse complement strand
GAAAGCTGCCGATATGATCGAGGAGTGGTTCGACGCTGCAGAGGAGTCCTTCAACGTTTCGTTCTCTGAGAACAAGGGCACCGATGATGCCATTGACACGGAGTCTGCTTCTTGGCGCGAAGGAACGAAATGGATCATCGAGTTGGCCGACTTGCAAAAAAAGGCCGAGCACATGAAGCTGATGCTCTGCCCGTATTCGAACGGCGATCCCGCCATGGCAGCAGATGCGTGTGTCAACGGTAACTGCTTTAAATGCGGCTTCAAAAACAAGTTTGTTAAATAAGCCCTGAAATTTTTTGTACAAAAAGAGTATTAGAAAAACAATTAACAAAGAAAAGATTATTCTAAAAAATAACACACCAGAGATATGACCACCGATAATCATCATTAATATTGTATCCTCAATAACAGCATGCACTAAATTTAATAAAGATAAAGAAAGCAGAATACTTTGCTTATTGATTGAACCCGATTTTGCCTCTTTAATTAGTAATCCTCCTCCAAATTGAAGTCCAATAGTTAAACCAACAATAATGATATTAATTGCACTGGAACTAATTCCCATCAACTTTAATGGAGTTTTGAGAAGTTTTTTTATTAAATTTTCAACGCCAATTTTTTTTAAAAAATTTAAAGAAAAAACTAAAATACAAATAATAAAAAATACATAAATTAAATTTTCAACTTGTCCCAACATCCAAGAATAATAATCAGTTGCAATAACACGTTGCTCCAAAACTAAACTAAATTTTTCCTGTAAAAATCCAAAATAAAAATAAATTCTATACAAAATAAACCCAGCTAAGAAGGCGATTCCTATTCTTAGGATAGAAGCATAAGAAAAAGATACTCCCGCTGCACGAGAGATAGCACTTTCGACTAATATATTATGCGCAATTAAAATGACTAAAGTTAAAACTGTAACTTGAGCAACTGTTAAATCTAATGATGGAACAATATTTATAAAAAGAATAATCGCAGCATAAACGTTGATAATAATTGCTGTAACCCAAACTATACCTAGCTCAGCTGGAAGGCCCAATAATTGAACAATAGGTTCAAAAAAATTGGAAATAATTTTTACTATTCCAATTTCTTCTAAAATTTTAATTACAAAAATAAATGGAATTAATATTTTATATAAAGGAATACAAATATCTTTGATTTCTAAAAGGCTATTTTTAAAAAATTTATTCAAATTTTTTTATTAAAAAATTTTTGTTTTATAAAGTTAACCACTAAAACCATTATACCAAGGGCAGTCAAGGGTACAGATACTTTTGGATCTGAGAGTAAATCTAAATTAAATGGATGACCCTCTTCAATTTTTGAACTAATTCCAGATACTAAACTTACAGAAATAAATATACCAGGAGCGACACCAAAAATATTTGAAAGAAATATTTTTTTAAGTTTCATATTAAATAATATTGGTATTAAACTACCTGCCTGCGAAGGTATTCCTGGAACTAATCTTAAAAATAATAAATAAGCAAAATCATTATTTTTAAAATGACTATCCAAGCTTTTATATTTATTTGAAAAATATTTAAAAACTAAATCTTTAAAATAATAATTTGCAAAAACATATAAAGCAGTAGAACC
>JALRAW010000003.1 GCA_023257975.1 Candidatus Fonsibacter sp. | reverse complement strand
AATTTTTTCCGCCAAACTTTTTACATCAGAGTTGGTTAGATTATTTATATTGGGACGTTAAGCTTGAAAGTTAATATTTTTTTGAAATAGCTATAGCTAATTTAGAGCTATTTTTTATTACTATATCTAAAATAGAATATAGGCCATCATTGTTAGCGCCTAAATTTTCAGCAGTATTTTTGTGTTCAAGTTCTTCTTCTCTAAATTTAATAAATTTTTCTTTCAGCATTTTTTCTTCTTTATATTCCTTAGATAAAATATCAATCTGCTCTCCATAATGTCCGCCAATAACTTCTTCAACAGCTGAAGTACATAAAGCTGTAGCTTTTTTTCCAAGTAATGCTGTGCCAAAACCAAGAGCTGTGCCAAGTAAATCCCATAAAGGAAGCAAAGCAGTAGGTCTAACTTTTCTTTCGATAATTTGATTTTCAAAAAATTCTAAATGTTCTAATTCGTGATCACGCATATTTTTAATAGTATTTTGTAATTCTGGATCCTTATTAAAAAGTTGAAGAGCTTTTAGTTGTCCTTCATATATTTTTATAGCACCACGTTCTCCAGCGTGATTGACTCTAATCATTTCAGCTATCTGTTCGTTCTTTTTGTCCATAAGAATATTTTATAATATAAAATTGTAAGAATTAAAGACATAATCATATTTATTGATGCTAAAGATAGACCAAACAACTTAAAAGCAACTTCTTTACATGATGGGGCTAATTTACTTTGTAATTCTTTTAGAAGAATATCTTTAGATATGTTTTTACTTACTTCAGTTTTACAACTAGATAATTCGTTAATTAATCCATACTCGATTCCCACATGGTATCCAGCCAGAAAAAAACTTACAATTGACGTTATGATTATTAAAATCATTAATTGATTTTTCCAATTAGTTTTAAAAAAAAATAAAATAGTAAATAGTAAAATTAAATAATATGGATAACGTTCATAAATACATAAAGCACAAGGTTTAACTTTTAAAATATACTCAATAAATAATGCAGATAAAATAACAAAAATATTGATTAGAAAAATATATATAAAATAATTATAAATTTTATTTTTCAAGCAGCAAAGTAGTGTGGAAATTTAATATAAAATAAATACATTCCTGCAATAACAACAACAAAACTTCCAATGACCCAAATTAAAAAAGTTGTAAATTTCTTTTCAATTTGTTCTTGAATTTTAGGCCCAAATTTTGAAAATAAATAAGTAAGTAAAAAATATCTAGATCCTCTTGTAAAAAGAGCTGTGGCTACAAACAACGGAAAGTTAAAATGAACAAAACCACTGGTTATTGCAAGCAAGTTAAAAGGAAGTGGCGTAAATCCGGATATGAATAATATGAAAGCAAATGTTATCATAGTGCTTTTTTTATAAAAGATGGCTAAGAATTTTTTTGGATCATCGACTCCTGAAAGTTCAAATATATGGACGCCTAATTTATGAAACATAAAACTCCCTATAGCGTAAGCTACAAGAGCCCCTACAAAAGCGGCGGTAGTTGCGATTGCGAAAGTTTCAAACCATCTTTTTGGCTTTGCAATTGACATCGGAATTACAATTGCATCTGAAGGAAAAGGAAAAAAAATATTTTCTAGAAAACACCACGCAGCTAAGAAATATTTTGCAAACTTATGTCCTGCTAGTTTTATAAGTTTATTTAATAAATTTTTTAACATTAACTTGTCATGTATATTTGAATTTATATAATTAAAAAATGAAATTAAAATTTGATATTAAACAATTTGCTATATCTTTAGTAATTTCACCAGTAGTTTTTTATATGGTGATTGGCATTGCTAAGCTTTTTGGAGCATCTTATAGGATCAACCATGGAGAGTCTTTTATTATTTGGTTGCTACTTGCGATTTTAATAAAAATTAGTTTTATTAATAAAAAATAAAATAAGATTTGCGGAAGTGATGGAACGGTAGACATGATAGACTCAAAATCTATTGCTCGTAAGAGTGTGAGGGTTCAAATCCCTCCTTCCGCACCAAAAAAACTATTTTTTATTTAACTTTTATTAGATTTAATTTTGCTAAAAGTTTTTCGAATCTACTGTCACACTCTTACACAACTCTTACACAAAAAAATCTTATTTGAATTTAATTTTGTTTAATTCAGGCTCAACTTTTTGCAATACTTCTTTATCAGCTCCATAGTACATATGATAACCCGAATAACAAGGGTGATTAGAAGAGTCATAACCAGTCTCTATGGTTATGATTGATATTAATCCTTTTTTTTCTTCAGCAACCTTTTCAAATTGTCCAATTTGATAAAAATCAATAATATCATCCGGAAAAAACGGACTTTTTCCTTTTTCATGAATAATAACTTTTGAAGTCATTTGTCGAATGATAATTTCAAGATGTTT
>JALRAW010000184.1 GCA_023257975.1 Candidatus Fonsibacter sp. | reverse complement strand
AAATGATTCCTCTGGGCTCGAAAGTTTATTTCGCGCAGCAATTGCCAAAGCGGCTGAAAGATCCAAATTTTTGTCCAAAAACTAGCCTAGCTTTTACTACCACAAGGCTGCATCTTACTTTTTTCTCGCAAGATTTCTAAGATCTATTAAATTTTCAATTTGACCTACATCAAGATTTGATTTTTTTCTTAAACTATTAAATTGCTCTACACTTTGCTCAAATAAACCAATAAATTTTAGTGCAGAATTTAAATCTTTTTTTGCTTCGACATCACCAGTTTTTGCTTTGTTATAAAGACTATGAATGTTTGTTATAAATTTTGGTGTATTTAAATCATCTAATAAAATATTAAAAAGCTCATCACTAATTTCATCTTCATTAGGTAAATAAAGACTATACCAATTATCTAATATTTTTTTATTTGTTTCTAAAATTTTTAAATTCCAATCTAAAGGCTGCCTATAGTGTGTACCTAAAATAGATAATCTAACAATCTGTCCATTAAAATCATTTTTTAAATTATTAATAGTTACAAAATTACCATCTGATTTTGACATTTTTTTTCCATCAACAGTTACATAGCCATTGTGCATCCAATACTTTGCAAAAATATTGGAATCATTTGCACAGATTGATTGCGCTATCTCATTTTCATGATGAGGAAAAATAAGATCTAATCCCCCACAATGTAGATCAAATTCTTTGCCCAAATACTTTTCTGACATCGCAGAACATTCTATATGCCAACCAGGCCTTCCCTTTCCCCAGGGTGATTCCCAAAAGGGTTCTTTATCTTTTGAAGGTTTCCATAATACAAAATCTAAAGGATTATTTTTTAATTCGGAAATTTCAACTCTTGAGCCAGAAATTAAATCTTTTGGATTTTTATTTGATAATTTTCCATAATCTTTAAATTTATTTACATTAAAATAAACATTGCCATCTTTGATATATGCAAATTTTTTGCTTAATAAATTTTCAATCATTTGAATCATGCCTTTAATATTTTCCGTAGCTTTTGGTTGATTATTTGGCAGTAAACAATTTAAATATTTGCAATCTGCTAAAAAAATATCTGTGACAGTTTTTGTAAGCTCATTAATATCAATTTTTAATTCATTAGCTCTTTGTATGATTTTATCATCTATATCAGTGACGTTTCTTACGTAATTGACTTTGTTTTTTCCAAAATTTTTTATTAAAATTCTATATACAAGATCAAAAATGATTAATGGTCTAGCATTACCAATATGAGGCTCGTCATAAACGGTTGGACCACAAACATACATTCCAACTGAATTTTTATTTAAAGGAATAAATTCTTCTTTTTCTCTACTTAAAGTATTGTAAATTCTTAAACTATTCATTGTTATCAAATTTACAAATTGGAATTAAGTTCATTTTGTGAATGTTTCTTTTTCTAATTTTTAAATATTTTTCATAATTTTTATCTTTTGGATCGAGCATAGCTTTTTCTAAATCTTGATAGGACATTCCTAATTGACGTTCATCAGTTCTTCCATCAGCCCATAATCCGTCAGTAGGCGCTGCTTTGATAATGTCTTCTAATATTTTAAGTTCTCTACCCATATCCCATACTTGAGATTTTAAACAATCTGCAATTGGGGAAATATCAACGCCACCATCTCCATATTTTGTAAAAAAACCAACCCCAAAATCTTCAACTTTATTTCCGGTGCCAACAACAATCCCATTATTTGCTCCTGCTACTTGGTATAAAGTTGCCATTCGTAATCTTGCTTTAGAATTAGCAAAAGCTAATTCATTGTTAAATTGTCCTAATGTTTTTTCAAAACTATTAAAAACTTCGTCTAAATTAATAATGACTTCATCTACATTAGAAAATTTATTTTTTAACCATTTCAAATGTGCTCTGCTTAAATCGTCTTGAAATTTTAGTTGTCTAATTGGCATAGACAATGCTTTCACTTTCATCCCTGTCATTGCAGAAATAGTACTTACGACCGCTGAATCAATTCCTCCTGAAACCCCAACTACTAGACTGTCAGGTTTGTTTTCCATTGAATTACAATAGTTTTTAATCCAGTTTTTAATAAATTGAATTCTATCTGCTGCTGTCATCATAATATTTTTACTTTTTTTTAGTTTGAAGCAAAAAAATTATTAAAAAATAATTTTTAAGAAGCTTTTCTAATGGAGTTTATTGAATATTTAGAATTTTTCTTAATT
>JALRAW010000116.1 GCA_023257975.1 Candidatus Fonsibacter sp. | reverse complement strand
ATCTTCTTGCCGCTTTTAGGTAAAGAGCGGGCGATAGATCCTGCAGTGATTGGATTAATAATCTCTTTGCGCGCAGTTGGTTCTATGGGTTCCAGATTAATTTTGGGAAGAGTTAGTCAACATATTAGCGATAAAGCACTTTTACTAAGTACGACTTCAGTTTCAATGTTGGCATGTATTTGTTTAATGCTGTTGATGACATCAAGAACAATACGGAAATCATGGGTGATATTTTCAGCCACCCTGAAAACCGTGAAATTGGTGCCTCTATTCTTTTTTCGAACTGGAACAAATGGAACGGCGAGGAAGAATAAGTTTTTTTTTTGTTTAAAGGTTATTTAAATGTATAAAGGTTTGTTAATATGGTCGAAAATAATATTCTTTACGAAATCTGTTTAGCTATAACTATTTTTTTTTAAATTTTCTTTAAATATCCAGTAGCGAATACATCATTCCTTTTACACGACCGATGAAGTTGGAAGTAAAAGCAACATCTTGAAACATAAAGGAATCGAAATTCATCTTTCTTGCAACTACTCATGTTTGCATTATTTCATTCCTGTTTCAGTCCCGCAAACTAAGAAACTAGGGCTGCATTGCTTTTAAATAATACTTTATGGAATATAAGGCAAGTAAAGATAAATAATACTCAACTAAACAATCGGTTCGTAATGCAGATTATGCAACCACAGATTTATTCTCCGATGGTTCTCGTTTCCGTGTACGCAACGTATGTCACAACTTAAAAACCCATTTTCTTCCTTAAAATCTGCTGGCGTAAATACCTTTATCGATATTTGAAGATATTTACAGAGCAGGACTACGTCAAATTCAGTACCAAAAACTCTCGGATCTTTCATAAAAACTAAATACTGGATGTAATTTTGTTTTCCATAACAATCCATATCCACTTTGCTATCCTCAAATTGTCTATACATTTCGATTCCCCAGGGTGAGCCTTTTTCAACTTCTTTTTGTGCCCATGAAATCGCTGAAAATCTAAGGTCTATACCTCTATTCTTCCATTGGTCGAAAAACGAAGCGACGCTGTCAAATAGACAGTTTCCGTTTTTGTAGGAAAGTTCGCTTGCTATTCTTAATCCATTTTGTCGAAACCATAAATGATATTGACTAAAACTCTCATTGGTTGCATGCAAAGAATGTAAGGGTGATGCAAATGTTGTTTCCGTTAAGTGCTTTTTGCGTGGTGTAGCAGGACTTCTATCTAAATTTTCTTCTTGTACATGTTCTAATTGTTGTAGTCCATAATTTTCGGAAATATCCTTTATATCAACATTGCTAGGAAGGTGCCCATTTTCCTGTAATCATGTTGTTGCCATTGTTCTGGTTTTATGTGGAATCTCTTAGGCTACAAAGCGATCTTCAAGGGTTTTGGGATGCGAACCGGACTTTGGAATGCTTAGCCCTGGGGGTCTCGTTGTTAGGTTTGGGGATCCGGGTCTTGGCAGTGGGTTATTCAGCGGATCACACCAGCGGTCGGAACACGAGCGCCGGGCAAATTGCCGACAGCATTAATCAAACAGGGCTTTATGCTTGCTTGCGACACCCCTTGTATTTGGGGAATTTTTTCATGTGGTTAGGCCCTGTACTCTTTACGTTCAATCCCTGGTTCGCCTTGGGGTTTACCGCAACATATTTCTTGTATTATGAACGAATTATGTATGCGGAAGAATCTTTTCTGCTTGATAAATTCGGTGATCAATATGCGGAATATGCCAAAAATGTTCCAGCGATACTCCCTAATCTTAGGGGTTGGGTAGGTCCGAAGTATTCCTTTAGTTGGATCAAGGTTATTCGACAAGAAAAAGCGGGAATTTTGAATTTATTTATCGTTATTTTCTTGCTCAAAACTGTGTCTTACTATTTAATTCTTGGATCTTGGGGTCTTGATTGGTGGTGGACATGGGCCCTTGTAG
>JALRAW010000069.1 GCA_023257975.1 Candidatus Fonsibacter sp. | reverse complement strand
TATTTTTTTAAAATTAAAAATAATAATGAAATTGATGGAATTTTTTTACACGCAAGAGAAATAATTGAAAGAATTAATGACGGCACTTTAGATATTGGTATTTCAGGATTAGATTTGCTTAAGGAGTTGCCAGACGTTTATTCAAAAAATGTAAAAATTTTTAAAAAACTTAATTTTGGTTTTGCTGATCTGGTGGTGGCTATTCCAAAAGATTGGTTAGACGTTCAGAATATGGCTGACTTAGAAGAAGTAAGCTTTGAATT
This sequence comes from Candidatus Fonsibacter sp., assembly GCA_023257975.1. Taxonomy (GTDB): domain Bacteria; phylum Pseudomonadota; class Alphaproteobacteria; order Pelagibacterales; family Pelagibacteraceae; genus Fontibacterium; species Fontibacterium subtropicum. The sequence continues at coordinate 1,598 of JALRAW010000069.1, read as the reverse complement.
TAGAGAAAAATATGGACGTCGAATGCGTGTTGCAACAAAATATCCAAATTTGACTGAATCTTTCTTTTTATCAAAGGGAGTAAGTCAGTTTCGTGTTGTTCCAAGTTTAGGAGCAACGGAGTCTTATCCATTTACTGGTTCTTCCGAATTGATTACGGACATAACCTCTACAGGGTCAACTTTAAAAGCAAATAATTTAAGAATTATAAACGATGGAACTATATTAAAAAGCTCTGCTTGTATTTTTATTTCTAAAAAAATTGCGAAAAATAAATTTTTAAATTCTCTAGAATAAATAAAAAACCCCGGATTTTCAGTCCGGGGTTTTCAAATCTTTAGAGAAAGTTTGTTAGAGAGAATGGAATTACATTCCCATTCCGCCCATACCACCCATTCCGCCCATACCACCCATTCCGCCTGGCATTCCACCACCACCAGAATTAGAATTCTTATCTTCAGGCTTGTCAGCGATCATTGCTTCAGTTGTAATAAGCAAACCTGCTATTGAAGAAGCATCTTGAAGAGCTGTTCTTACAACTTTAGTTGGATCGATAATACCTTTTGCAAACATATCGCAATACTCTCCATTTTGAGCGTCGTAACCTTGAGAAGGTTTTTTTGCCTCTAAAAGTTTACCAACAATTACTGAACCATCAACTCCAGCATTGCTTGTGATTTGTCTGATTGGATATTGTAAAGCTTTTCTGATTATTTCAACACCAGCTTTTTGATCATCACCTTTTGGTTTTAAATTATTTAGAGCTTCAGAAGCATATAATAATGCACATCCTCCACCAACAACCACACCTTCTTGTACAGCTGCTCTAGTAGCATTTAATGCATCTTCGACTCTGTCTTTTCGTTCTTTAACTTCAACTTCTGTAGCGCCACCAACTTTAATAATAGCAACACCACCAGCTAGCTTAGCTAATCTTTCTTGTAGTTTTTCTTTGTCGTAGTCAGAAGTAGTTTCTTCAATTTGTTTTCTGATTTGACCACATCTTGCCTCTATCTCTGATTTTTTACCTGCTCCATCAACGATAGTTGTGTTGTCTTTATCAACTCTGATTTTTTTACACTGACCAAGATCTTTTAACTTAACGTTTTCAAGCTTTATTCCAAGATCGTCAGATATTACCTGTCCACCTGTTAAGATAGCAATATCTTCTAGCATTGATTTTCTTCTATCACCAAAGCCAGGAGCTTTAACCGCTACTACTTTTAAACCACCTCTTAATTTATTCACAACAAGAGTTGCAAGAGCTTCGCCTTCAACATCTTCAGCAATAATTAAGAATGGTCTGCTAGATTGTACAACCGATTCTAGTAATGGAACCATTGGCTGTAGATTTGTTAATTTTTTTTCTGTGATGAAAATTAGTGGATCTTCTAAAGCCTCCTGAAAATCCAATCAATATTAAAGCTTTATCTCTAGCTTTCTTTTTTTCATTTTTTTCTGACTTATCAATAGTATTTATAATTTCTTTTAACTCATTAATTAAAATTGGATTTTTTGATTTTTGAAACACACCCTTCTTTCTTTGTATTCCCATTAAATTTTCAATAATTAAAGGATGTTTAATATCTATATAATGACC
>JALRAW010000054.1 GCA_023257975.1 Candidatus Fonsibacter sp. | reverse complement strand
CGGAGTACCAATTGGTGTCGGAATTGCCATCGGTTTACGTTTGCAGAAGAGCAAAAGTAGAGTTTTTGTGCTTACAGGAGATGGCGAAATAAACGAGGGCTCAAACTGGGAAGCACTTATGGCCGCTTCCAAACATAAACTTTCAAACCTCACTGTAATGGTCGACTACAACAAACTCCAGAGTTATGGTCGCACTGCTGATGTTTTAGATCTTGAGCCTCTCATTGATAAACAGTTTATTGGCACTATTAAAGGTTTGAAACTTAATTTAGATTTTTCAAGTACAGCGCTGCAAACAGATATTAAATCTATAAAAAAAGCTGCTCGTCAAGGCGTTGTAGAGGAATTAAAAAAAAGAATTAATAATATTATTAAAGAAAATTTTGAAGCTGCCAACCTAGAATTAAAAGAAGACTTTAAAATATTCTGGAAGGAAAATCCTATAGCAACAATTATTCCTGGAAAAGATTACTTAAATCCCAAAATAAAACTATTGATTGACGACTCTTTAGATATTGATGAACAAACTGAATTAAAAAATTATTTAGAAAAGTGGATTGATAATGAGAAAAATCTTTACCTTAATGATTTAATAAAAATTTCAAAAATTAATTTAGAAAATAGTTATGCTCGAGCTTTATGTTTTAGATTATTTGAAAACCATGGAGTCTTAAAAAGATTTGATGCTGATGATTTACTAAAGAATCTAAACAAAGAACAAAGAGCTAATATTAAAAAAATTGGAATTAAAATCGGAAGATATCATATTTTTCAACCACTAATGATTAAGCCTAAAGCTGTAAATTTAAAAATAATTCTTTGGAATTGTTTTAATAACAAAATTGAAAGAGAAAAATGTCCTACTTTCGGATTGAATTTTTTAAAAAATTTTGAGACAAAAAATAAAGAATTTTTACTAATTTGTGGATTTGAAACTTTTGAAAATTATATTGTAAGAGTTGATATATTAGAAAAACTTTTTATAAAAATTTTAAGTTCAACAGATAATAATCAATTTTCCATAACTTCTGAAATGCTTAATCTTCTAGGATGCGGAAAGGAAGATTTTGAAAAACTACTAAAATTAATGAATTACAAAAAGAAAGATAAAGACAAAGATTTATTTAGCTATGACTTTAAATATAAAGATAAGAAAAAAATTAATAAAGACAATGTGAAAAAAAATATAAACAATCCTTTCGCTTCCCTAAAAAATTTATCTCTAAAAAATTAAATAATGATCTATATTTTTAAAGATAATAATAATATTATTTAAAATAACTTATTCTTATAAAGTCATACATGACATACGTAGTGAACGAAAATTGTATTAAGTGCAAACTGACGGATTGTGTTGAAGTCTGTCCTGTAGATTGTTTTTATGAAGGTGAAAATATGTTGGTCATTAATCCAGATGAATGTATTGATTGTGGTGTTTGCGAACCGGAATGTCCTATCAACGCTATTGAACCAGATACAAATCAAAATACTGAAAAGTTAGTAATATTAAATAAAGAAATGTCGGCAAAATGGCCTAATATTAATAAAAAAAAAGATCCACTACCAGATGCAGATAAATTTAAAAATATGCCAAACAAACTTGAAAAATACTTTAGCGATAAACCTGGCACAGGTAATAAATAATCTTGTAAGCTTGTATTAACTAATCGGATGCTATATTAAGCGCCATGGAATTTCTAAAAAAAATCATGAAGAATAAAAAATCACAAGATAAGAAAAAAGAATCAATTATTAAAAAAAATAAAAAAATTAAAATAGAAAAAAAAATTTTAAAAAAAGAAATTCCTAAAAAAGAAATTCCTAAAAAAGAAAAACCTGCGGTAGAAATTAAACCTAAGGGAAAACGTGGAAGACCTAGAAATCCAGAATCAAAAAAAATTATACAACAGACTTCTTCAGAACAGAAACCTCTAGCGACATCTCAAAATGCTCCAACCGAAATTATAATTACAAAAGTCGCGAAACAAGAGTCTGATAAAAAAATATATAAAGTTAAAGATCATGTTATTTATCCAAAACATGGCGTAGGTCAAATTGTTGCAATTGAAAGCAGCGTTATTGCTGACATTGAAATGACTTATTATAAAATTCAGGTGACTAAAGATAAATTGATCTTAACCATTCCTGTTAACCAACAGGGAAACTTGAGACCTATATCAAGCGTAAATCAAATTAATAAGGCAATATCAATTTTAAAAGGGAAACCAAAAATTAGAAGAACTATGTGGAGTAGGAGAGCCCAAGAATATGATCAAAAAATTAACTCCGGTGAAATTTATCAAATTGCAGAAGTGGTTAGAGATTTGAACAAAAATACTGAGATTCCTGTAGATCAATCTTACAGTGAAAGACAATTATTTGAAAAAGCTTATGACCGTTTATTAGGGGAAGTGGCTATTGGAATGCAACTTACTAATGAAGATGCTAAAAAAAAATTAGATAAAGCTCTTGGTAAAAAAGAAACAGTAACTGCAGAACCCATATAAAAAAAACGCCCTTCAAAAAATTTGAAGAGCGTTTTTCTTGAAAACTCAAAAAACTATCTTCTTCTTCTTTTTTTTGCTTTCTTAGCAGGCTTTCTTCTAGAAGCTTTTCTCTTCTTAGAAGTTTTTTTAGCTTTTTTTCTTTTTTTAGCCATTTTTTTCTCCCGTTACGTTAATGATCACTTAAATAATTTAAGTGATTCGCATTAAGAAATACTTAAAAACATATCGCTTACTAAGTCAAATTGTTATTTGTTCAAACAATTTTTAAAAAAACAATTAATTTTTTTTTGATTCAAATTTTATTGTTTTACAATAGTTTTTTCATATTTTTTTTATGCCAAATATTATTTATATTTCATTTAAGTGCACTCGTAGCTCAGTTGGATAGAGTACAAGTTTCCTAAACTTGGTGTCAGAAGTTCGAATCTTCTCGAGTGCACCAAATTAAAAATAAAGTTTTTCTAATTGATCTCCAAAAACTTTTTTTACTTTATGTCTTCTTATCTTCATAGTCGGTGTTAGCATTTCATTATCGATAGTAAAAGGATCGTCAATAATTATAAATTTCTTAATTTTTTCAATAACACTTAGTTCATCATTAACTTTATTAATAATTGATTGTATTTTATTGTTTCTATCTTCTAAATCTTTTGCAACGACAATTAGAGCAACTAAATAATTTTTTTTATCACCATAAATATAACTTTGAATAATATCAGGATAATTTGCTAATAAATTTTCTATCTTACTTGGTGCGATATTGTCTCCACCGGCATTTACAATAATATCCTTTTTCCTATCAGTAATTTTTAAATATCCCTCTTGATCAATTTCTCCTATATCCCCCGTGTATAACCAATTATCTTTTAAGATTTTATCAGTCTCAATCTTGTTATTCCAGTATCCAAGCATAATATTTTCACCCTTAACTAAAATCTCTCCATCGGAGGCAATCTTGATCTCAACATCTTTAAAAATTTTTCCAACCGTATCTACTTTAATTTTATCTATTGAATTACAACTAACTACTGGTGATGCCTCTGTTAATCCATACCCCTGTAATGTTGGTAAACCCAAAGAATTTAAAAATATCCCAACATTGTAATCTAAAGGTCCACCACCAGATATGAATGCTTTTATTTTTCCACCAAATTGATCTTTGATTTTTTTTCTAACGATTATATCTAATATAAAATTAATAAATTTTTCAAAAAAACTCATTTCTTTTAATAAAATTTTTTTTTCACCTAACTCCAATGTTTTTTTAAAAATTATTTTTTTAAAATTACTCTGATTTTGTAAATTAATTTTAATTTTATGAACAAGATTTGTATAAAATCTAGGTACTGCCGTCATAATAGTTGGTTTTGCAATTTTTAAGTTGGTTAATAATTTATCCAAACTTTCTGAATAAAATATTTTTGCCCCTAAACTTAATTGAACAAATTGAACTGTATGTTCGTAAGAATGAGATAGCGGCAACCATGTAAGAAAAGTATTTTTTTCATCTTTAATAAAATTTAAAAATTCTAAAGCACCCTCACAATTTTTTAATATACCGCCGTGAGATAATACAACCCCTTTAGGTGTTCCTTGTGTACCAGATGTATAAATAATGCAAGCAGGGTCTTTTCTTGTTAAAATTTTATTAATTTCTTTAAAAAATATTTTAGTTTCTTCAATATCAATCTCCTTTTTTATAATATCGGAAAAATTAATAACATTTTCTTCAAATTCATTATCTTCATTCAACAAAATTATAAAATTAAAATTAAAATTAATTTTTTTTGTTGCCAATAAAATATTTTTTAATAACTGAATATTTGAGACAATTAATCCTGAAGGCTTGCAGTCATTAATCGTAAATGCAAAATCGTTTATTGTGTATGTAGTATAATTTGGAACAGTAATTGCTGAATTTAATAATATTGCAAGATCTGCAATTAACCATTCAGGTCTATTCTCTGAAACTAATAGTATTCTATCACCTTTGTTAATTTTTTTTTCATTTAAAAATTTTGCAAGTTTTAAAACATTATTCTTACTATCAGACCAAGAATATGTCTGAAATTTTTTTAAATTTAAATTGTTAAAAAACAAATGATCTTCTTTTTGATATTTTTCGCATTGCAAAAAAAATATTTCATTTAAATTATTAAAAGATGAAATTTGCATTACCATTATTCTACTTTTTTGAAATATTTATTCTATAGTAGTTATTTTGGGTGCTAATAATAAAATTAAATATATAACCTCTTTTAAAATGAGATCTTTATATAATAAAATTTTATCTATCAGTTCAAAAAAGCAATCTGAAAAATTTATATATTTCATAAGTTTTATTGAAAGTAGTGTTTTTCCAATTCCAATTGTTTTTTTAATGATCCCAGTTCAATTGGTAAAAAGGCACAGGGCCATGGCTATTGGTTTTTTTGTAACTGTATTTTCGGTTCTAGGTGGAGCCCTGGGATATTATTTAGGATATTTTTTTTACGATACTATTGGAGCAAAAGTCATAAGTTTGTATGGATATCAAGAATCTTTTATTTCATTTACAAATTCAATCACAAAAGAAATGGAGTTTTGGATTGTATTTTTTTACGCATTCACACCTTTGCCTTACAAACTTTTGACTATTGGTAGTGGATTTGTTCAGTTTAACTTTTGGATTTTTATTATTGGTAGTTTTATATCAAGATCAATTCGTTTTTTAACAATAAGCTTTTTGATATGGAAATACGGCGAGGGTATAAAAAACTTTATAGAAAAATACTTAAATATCTTATCAATATTAAGTTTAATTTTATTATTACTTATTTTTTTTATAATAAAATATTTATTTTAATTGGTGCGGAAGGAGGGATTTGAACCCTCACACTCTTGCGAGCAATAGATTTTGAGTCTATCATGTCTACCGTTCCATCACCATTATCAGTGACTGTACTGTTTTCTGGTTCTTGAACAATGATGATCGGTGTATTCGCATTTCCAGTTATTTCCTTGATGTTGACAATTACCGGAGCCTGTGGAGATACGAATGTTGCTACCTTCTACTACTACTACTACTACTACTACTACTACTACTACTACTACTACTACAACAACTACTACTACCACTACTACTACTACTACTACTACTACTACTACTACTACTACTACTACTACTACTACTACTACTACTACTACTACTACTACTACTACTACTACTACTCTCACTACTAGTTCCCGCACAG
>JALRAW010000028.1 GCA_023257975.1 Candidatus Fonsibacter sp. | reverse complement strand
AAGGTGTATAAAGTTTTGATTGGCTTTTAGATCCGGATAGGCTTCAACTTGAATATTAAAAGCACCCATTGCAGCTCCTAGCTCCTTATTAGCCCCTATCTTATCATTGACACTTCCTGCATTTAAGCACCTGGACCTTGCAGCTGTTATACGGGTCAAGACCTCACTCTCATGGTCCATATATCCTTTAAAATAATAACAGATATTACTGTTATAAATAAAATATATTATTAGATTAAATTATTTTTTAGGTGTAGCAGCAGGAACATCTTTTTTTTGTTGTTCAGCTTGTTTTTTCTTAGCGTCTGCTTCTAATTTTTTTAGTTTAGCAATTGCTGCATTCTCTTCCTCTAAAGTAACAATTCCATCTTTATTTGTGTCGGTATTATCAAATCTTGCTGCAGCATCTTTTAAAGGATTTGCATAAAATTCATCTTTCGTAATCTTTCCATCACCATCTTTATCTATGCTATTAAAGATTTTTTCTAATTCTTTTTTATTTGCATCTAAATAATCTTGTCTCTTTAATGGAAAAGGAGAATTTTGAGCAGAAACTGTATTGCAGATTAGTAGAACTAAAATACTAGATAATAAAAATTTTTTCACATGCGAGGTATATGCTCCAATGTTATTTCTGTAAATCATTTTTTACTTATTTTAACAGTTTTATTTATCCATATAATTAGAAACAGAACTGGAATTCCAATGATAGCAGTGAAAATAAAGAATGTTGAGTATCCAAATAAGTTTACAAATCCACCTGCGTAACCAGCTATTAGTTTAGGTAAAAATAACATTGCTGAGCTAAAAAGCGCGTATTGTGTTGCTGTAAATTTTATTGAGGTTAGAGCTGAAAGATAAACTATAAATGTAGCTCCAGCAAAGCCACTTGCTATATTATCTGCTGTAATCACAAAAGCTAAGATTTTAACATCAGCAGTAATGAGTGCTAACCATGCAAATAATAAATTACTTAATGCTGAAATTAATCCTCCAATAAATAAAGACCTCATTACCCCTAAATGAACTGAAGCAAGACCGCCAATAATTCCGCCAACAATAGTTGCTATAGTTCCAAAGAATTTTGAGTAGGTAGCGATTTCTGCAACTGAAAAACCTTTTTCAATATAAAAAACATTTGCCATTACACCCAGAACTACATCTGAGATTCTATATAATCCTATTAAAAGTAAAATTGATGTTGCTTTAGATCCATATCTTTTTAGAAAATCCAAAACAGGTTTCGCGTAGGCATTTTTTGCAGATTCTTTGTTTATAAATTTTACTTTAATTAATAAAAATATAATTAAAGAAAATATAAAAAAACAAAAAATAATTTTAATTAATTCATTTAAAAAACTTATAAGAGGATCTTTGCTATCAAATAAATCTTTAAAATATAAATAACAGAAAATAAATCCTGTTAGAGATAATAAAAAAGCTATAAAAAATTTAATTTTTTGATTAGATTTTTTTTCAATATTTCTTTTTATTTTTGGCTCAGAGGAATAAAAAACAGTTAGGACTCCAAATAGCATTAGTAATGCCATTATTTGATAAACTTGTTGCCAAACTTTTTGATCATAAACTTCAGTTCCCAAGAATGATGCAATCCACAAACTTCCAGCTCCAGCAACAATCATGGCTATTCGGTAACCAGTTAAGTACATTGAAGATAATGCTCCTTGTAAGTTTTTAGACACAGATTCAATTCTAAAAGCATCTAGTACGATGTCCTGAGTTGCGCTTGAGAATGCAATAAATATTGCTCCCATGGCCGTACAAATCAAAGAAGTTTTTGGATCTGTAAATGAAATAAAAATTAAAGAAAAAATTATCATCAATTGAGATAACAATAGCCAGCCTCGTCTGTGTCCCAACCTTCCTAATATTGGTAATTTTAAATTATCAACTACAGGTGTCCAAATAAATTTAAAAGAATATGCAAACCCAACCCAACTAAATAAAGTTATCGTCGCTCTATTCACACCAGCTTTGAACAGCCAAACAGATAATGTGGAAAAAATTAGAAGAATAGGTAGACCTGCTGCAAAACCAAGAAATAACATTCTTACTGATTTAGGATTTAAAAGAGGACTTAAATAAGAAAATGTCATCAACAACGAATTTATTTTTTTTATAGAGAATATAAAGAAAACTATTTTAGTGTACTTAAATAGGCAATTAGACTTGCTCTCTCCTCGTCTTTTGCAATACCTGCAAAAGCCATTTTTGTTCCTTTAATATAATCAGCAGGTTTATATAAAAATGCATTTAACTCTTCCACTGACCACGGCTTTCCGTGAGCCGCAAGTGCAGACGAATATTTGAAATCTGGATGTGAAGCAGATTTTTTACCAACAATACCCCACATTGGAGGACCAATTTTTACCGCACCTCCACTTACATTAGTATGACAAGCTGCACATTTCTTGAATGTATTTTCTCCAGCAGCAACATTTGCTGTTGCAAGTAAAACTTTTATATCTGCTAATTTCTCCTCTTTTTTTTCTTCGCCTTTAGCAGAAGTTTTGGTCTCTGTTACACCTTCAATTTTGTAACCTGGTGTCTCAGGTTTTTTTACGTGATAAATAGAATCTGCAATCTGATTTAAACCAATTATTAATAAAGCAACTATCAGTACCGCTGCAGCAATTTTATTAAATTCAAAACTGTCCATATTCTAGTGATTTTTATAAACTAAATTGTATAACATCATAATCTTTAAAGTAAAAAAAATTTTTTAAAATCTATTTTATGCGTCTTACAGTCGCATAATTTTAATTATGAACAATACAGTTATTTTAATACCAAGCCATTTACGAGCAACTAGATTACCCAATAAACCGCTATTGTTAATTAATAACAAACCTATGATTGTTCACTGTTGGCAAAGAGCGATCGAGAGCAAAATAGGAGATGTATATGTTGCCACAGCAGATGAGGAAATTGCAAAAGTTATAAAAGATGTTGGTGGAAAAAGTATTTTAACTAATAAAGAACATAAAACAGGTTCTGATAGAATTTTTGAAGCTATAGAAAAAAATTTTTCTCAAAAACCAAAAAATATTATTAACGTACAGGGAGATATGCCAAACATTGATCCTTCAGCAATAAAATTACTAGATAAATTTATGAAGAATAACTTTTATCAAATAGCGACACTTGCTACGAAAATAAACTCTATAAAAGATTTAGAAAATAAAAATATTGTAAAAGTTGAAACTAAAAAAGAAATGCAGATAAATAATTTTGACAATGCATTAGATTTTTTTAGATTAAAAAATATTAATGCAGAAAATTTTTATTATCATCATGTTGGTATTTATGGTTACCAATATGAAACATTAAAAAAATTTATTTCATTAAAAAGAAGTGATAATGAAATTAGTAGAAGCCTAGAACAAATGCGTGCAATGGATAATAATATATCCATAAGCGTAGGTTTGACAGATTCTTATCCTTTAGGAGTGGATACTATTGAAGATTTAGAAGAAATAAGAAATATTATGAAAAATGACTAATAAAATAATTATACAAGGAGAACAAGGTGCTTACTCGCATTTAGCTGCAGCAAAGATTTTTAAAAATCCGACCATGATATGTTGCAAAACCTTTGAAGATGCTTTTGTTAAAACTAAAAGTACCAAAAATAGTAAATTATTAATTCCAATTGAAAATTCTATAGCAGGTAGAGTTGCTGACGTTCATTACTTATTATCTTCTTCTAGATTAAAAATAGAAGGTGAGCATTTTCAAAAAGTTGAACACTGCTTACTAGGATTAAAAGACGTTTCTATCAAACAAATAGAAACCGTAAGAAGTCATGCTCAGGCTATTGGACAGTGCAAAAAAAATATTAATAAATTAAAATTACAGCCTATAGTAGCCGCTGATACTGCTGGCTCTGCAAAATATATTTCTGAACATCAAATAGAATCTGAATCTGCAATAGCATCGGCGCTCGCAGCAAAGATTTATGGATTGAAGATTTTAAAGAAAAATTTTGAAGATTTAAAAGGTAATGTCACAAGGTTTTTAATCATGTCCGTTTCAGCAAGACCAAAACCATATAAAAAAAATAAGAAATATATTACTTCTTGTATTTTTCGCTTAAAAAGCGTGCCATCGGCACTACATAAGGCTCTTAGTGGATTTGCCGAGAATAAAGTTAACCTTACAAAGCTTGAAAGTTTTTCAACTGGAAATTCTTTTAAGCAGGTAAGTTTTTATCTTGATATTGAAGGGCATATTGAAAACTTAGCAGTAAAAAAAGCTCTAACTATTTTAAAAAAACATACTGAAAAATTAGATATTTTAGGTGTTTATTTTGCCAATTCATTTAGATATTAAAATTATTATAGCTGTCGTTTTTTTTTAATTATCTTGTTATAATATTTTGGGAGATTGGTGGCAGGTGGAGGTTACGCTAATCCGGTCAGGTCTGAAAAGAAGCAGCCGTAACGATAATTTTTCAGGTTGTCCTCAGTCTCCCGTTTTTTATGGAAAATAATCGTAAAGGTTTATCACTAAAGTATCGACCGCAAAGTTTTGATGAAGTTATAGGTCAAGACGTAATGGTGCAGATTATTAAGAATGCGATAAAAATGGATCGTATTCCTAATGCTTATTTATTAACAGGAATTAGAGGCGTTGGAAAAACAACAACTGCAAGAATAATTGCAAAGGCTATCAATTGTAAAAATTCTGAAACTCTAGAAAAGAAGTGCGAAGGTTTTTGTCATTGCGAAGCTATAACAAATTCAAATCATATCGATGTTTTAGAGATGGATGCTGCTTCTAAAACTGGAATCGATGATATTAGAGAATTAATTGACTCTGCCAAATACTATCCTACGAGTGCTAAGTATAAAGTTTTCATCATCGATGAAGTTCATATGCTATCAAAGCAAGCGTTTAATGGTTTGCTTAAAACTTTAGAAGAACCGCCTCCTCATCTTAAATTTATTTTAGCAACTACTGAAGTTAAAAAAATACCATTAACTATTATTTCGCGATGTCAAAGATTTGATCTGAGAAGAATTAAACTTGAAGAAATGATTTCTTTCTTAAAGAAAATTTCTGATAAAGAAAAAGCAAAAATTAATGAAAAAGCTTTAATGTTGATTGCTAAAGCATCAGAAGGATCAGTAAGAGATGGTTTATCTATATTAGATCAGGCCATTTCAACATTTAATGTTTTAGGCGAAGAGATAACTGAAATATCCGTTAGAACAATGTTGGGAATAGCGGATCGTTCAAGAATTATTGATCTTGTACGTTTTGTAATTGATGGTGACAAAACAAAAGCTCTTGCAGATGCTCAAGAAATATTTGATTTAGGAGCTGATTCAAAATTGGTTTTGCAAGAAATGCTCGAAGTGATTTATTTAATTTCAAGAAGTAAAAGTTTTGGCAAGATTGAAAACGATTTAACAGTTTCCGAATCTGAATCTGATTTAATTTTTAAATTGTCTAAAGATATTGATTTTTCTTATATTTCGATGATCTGGCAATTCATTCTTAAAGGAATTGAAGAATTAAATTTTGTTCCAAATCATTTTCTTTCTTTCCAAATGTTAATTATGAGACTGGTTCATTTAAAAGATTTGCCAAGTCCAGAGCAAGTCATTGAGGAAGCCTTAAACTCAGATACACAACTAATAGCAGAGTCTGCTGAGAAAAAAGATGATTTTAATGAAATTAAACCTGGAACAATAATTAACAAACAAATTTCAGCAAAGACACAAATCAAAAGTGTTATACAAGAAAAGGCAGAAGATATTGATCGAAATCCAAAAATTTTAGAAAAAAAACAAGAGGTTGGAAAACTTGAGATAATTAATTCCTTTGAAAAATTAGTGCAAATTACAAATGATAAAAAAGAAATTGAATTAAAATTTGATTTAGAAAGAAATGTTCGTGTGGTGAAATTCGAAACTGGAAAAATTGATATTTCGTTTAATGAAAAACTATCTAAAAACTTTGTAAGATCTTTAACTGAAAAACTTAAACTGTGGACGGGCGAAAGATGGATTATTTCTTTATCAAAAGAAACTGGAAAAAATACAATTTTTGAAAATAAAGAAATTCATAAAAAAAAATTATTACAAGATGCTCTTGAAAGTGAAATTTATGAAAAGATAAAAGAAAGTTTTCCAGACGCAGAACTTAGTGAAGTAGAGGAGATAAAGTAATGGATTTTGGTGGCATGTTAAAAAAAGCGCAAGAGATGCAGCAAAAAATGATGGAAGCAAAAGCCTCATTAAAGAACATTCAGGTAGAGGGAGTTGCAAATAATGGAGCTGTAAAAGTAATTCTTAACGGCAACCATGAGATGATTAAAATAGATATTGATCCAAAACTAATGGAGGAAGAAAAAGAAGTTTTAGAAGATTTGATTGTTATAGCTACTAATAACGCTAGAAAGGAAATTGAGGTTAAATCATCAGAGGAGATGTCCAAAATAACTGGTGGTTTAAAACTGCCTCCGGGATTTAAATTTCCTTTTTAGTAATGAAGAATAATTCTCATCCAGATCTAGAAACATTAATGTTTCTAATTGCAAAGTTACCAGGATTAGGACCAAAATCTGCAAGACGTATTGCTCTTTATCTTCTTAAAAATAGAGACAACATTATGAAGCCATTGTCAGGTGCTTTAGATAAAGTTTATAAAAATGTTGCTCGTTGTAATATTTGTGGAAATTTTAAGACTAATAAAATTGAGTGTAACTGTAGTAAAAAAAATAATTATGAACAAATCTGTGTTGTAGAAAATGTAGCAGATATGTGGGCTCTTGAGAGCACCAATGTTTATAGCGGGCAGTACCATATTTTAGGAGGAACTCTTTCAGCTATTAATGGAGTAAACCCAGAAGATCTTTTAATAGGTTCATTAATCAACAGAATTAAAGTTAATTCAGTAAAAGAAGTTATTTTAGCAACAAGCGCTACAATTGAGGGACAAACAACAGCTCACTATATCAAAGACAGTATTAAAAATTTAAATGTAAAAGTGACAAAGCTAGCGCATGGTCTACCAGTGGGTGGAGAGATAGAGTATTTAGATGATGGAACATTATTTTCTGCATTTAAGTATCGCAGTTCTTTAAATAGTGATTAGTATCAAGTGCTTGATTAATTAAGAAGATTTAGTATTTTTTTCATTATGACTATTAGGCAAATCTTAACAGAGCCGGATCCAAAACTAAGAATCAAATCAAAACCAGTTGAAAAAGTTGATGCCGAGATTAAAAATTTAATGAAAGATATGTTGGAAACAATGTATGCTGCTCCAGGAATTGGCCTTGCCGCAGTTCAAATTGGAGTGCATAAAAGAGTTGTTGTTATTGATATAGCAAAAGAACCAGAGCCAAATAATCCTATGTATTTTGTTAATCCAGAAATTATATGGACATCAAAAACAAAATGTACTTTTGAAGAGGGTTGTCTTTCATTACCACAACAATTTGCAGAAATTGAAAGACCAGAACAATGTCATGTAAAATATCTTGACCAAAATGGAAAAGAACAACTACTAAAAGCAGAAGGATTGCTTGCAACCTGCATTCAACATGAGATCGATCATTTAAATGGAATTTTGTTTATTGATTATTTATCGAAATTAAAAAAATCTTTTATTTTAAAAAAACTTTCAAAAGCAAAAAAAGAGGCTGCTTCAGATCACATTAATTTTTAGGTAATCCATGTCATTAAAAATAATTTTCATGGGAACACCAGAGTTTGCTGTTCCTACCCTAAAAGAATTGCTAAAAGAAAAATTAGATATTGCTTATGTTTACACTCAGCCTCCAAAAAAATCTAATAGGGGTTTAAAAATTGAAAAGACGCCTATCCATCTAGAAGCAGAAAAGAATAATTTAAAAGTTCATTATCCAACTTCATTAAAAAATGAAGGAGAATTAGATTTCTTTAAAAAAATAAATGCAGATTTAGCGATTGTAGTAGCTTATGGTCAGATTATCCCTGAAAATTTTTTAAATTTATCTAAAAATGGCTTTATTAATATTCATGCTTCTTTATTACCTTATTGGAGAGGTGCAGCACCTATTCAAAGAGCAATTATGAATGGTGATAAATTTACAGGAATCTCAATTATGAAAATTGAAAAAGGATTAGATACAGGACCTGTAATGCTGTCTGAGAGAGTAGAGATTAATAATCAGTTAAATTATGGTTTATTAAGTGACCAATTATCTATTTTGGGTTCTAAATTAATCATTAAAGCTATTGATCTAATTGTAAAAAACAAAGCTAAATTTCAAGAACAAGATCACAATAAAGCCACGCATGCTAAAAAAATTACACGCGAGGATGAAGAAATTAGTTGGAATAATAACGCAGATAAAATTGTACGACAAATTAATGCGCTAAATCCAAAACCTGGAGCTTGTTTTAAATTTAAAAACGAGAGAATTAAGATTTGGAAGGCAGAGGTTAAAGATCAAAAAGGAAAAATTGGCTCAACACTTAATGAAAACCTTTTAATTGCTTGCAAAGATTTTGCAATTCAAGCTTTAGAATTACAAAGACCTGGAAAAAAAATTCAAAAAGTAAAAGAATTTTTATTAGGTTTTAAAATTCCTAAAGGTACACAATTTACTTAAATGCCAAGATTTAAATGTATAGTTGAATACGATGGCACTCATTTTGTAGGTTGGCAAAGACAATTAAATGGCAGGTCAGTTCAGGAGGCGATTGAACAGGCAATTGAAAAGATAGCTGAAAAAAAAATTATAATTTCTGGGGCGGGAAGAACAGATGCAGGCGTTCATGCAGTTCATCAAGTTTTTCATTTTGATTTCAACAAAGATATTGACGCTAAAAAAATTACTGATGCTCTAAATTTTTATTTAAAAAATGAATCTATAAGTATTTTAAAAACAGAATTAACTAATGCTGATTTTGATTCAAGACGGGATGCAAAATTAAGAATTTATAAATATGTAATTATTAATCGAGAATCACCACTGTCCATAGAAAAAGACAGGGCGTGGCAATTAAAAATAAAATTAGACGAAAAAAAAATGAATGATGCTGCACAGATTTTGATAGGAACTCATGATTTTACAACTTTCAGATCAGCTTCGTGTGGCGCTAAATCACCAATAAAAACCATGGAAAAAATAAATATTTTTAAAAAAAATGATTATATCTATAGTTATTTTGAATCGCAGTCTTTTTTACAACATCAAGTTCGTTCTATGATGGGATGCATAAAGCTTGTGGGTGAAAATAAATGGGCAAAAAAAGATCTATTAGACGCTTTAAATTCTAAAGACAGATCTAAATGTGCATCCCCAGCACCAGCTGCAGGTTTATATTTAGAGAATATTTTTTATTAATTTAAATTTCTAATAAAGCTTCAACGTGATACTTGGCGCTTTCCTGAATAGCTTCAAGATTGTAGCCCCCCTCTAAGATTGAAACAATTTTATTGCCACAGACTAGCTTTGCAATTTTCATAATTTCTCTTGTCAAAGTGTAATAGTCTTTAGATTCTAAATTAATGTTAGCCAAAGGATCATTTTTGTGAGCATCAAAACCAGCAGACAATAATATAAATTCAGGTTTAAATTCATTTAATTTATCATAAACTTTTTTATAACTATCGAAAAATTCTTTAGAGCTTGTTCCTGCTTTTAGAGGGATATTTAAAATATTATTATATTTTCCGGTTTCATCTGCAGAGCCGGTGCCAGGATAAAATGGAAATTGATGGGACGAAATATATAAAACTTTTTTTTCATTATAAAAAATATCCTGAGTTCCATTTCCATGGTGAACATCAAAATCAAGTATGGCTACTTTATTTAATTTATATTTTTCTAATAAATAAGTTGCGCCCACTGCAACGTTATTAAATATACAAAATCCCATAGCCTGTTCTTTTTCTGCATGGTGTCCAGGAGGTCTGATAATACAAAAAGCATTATCAAATTCTTTATTCATGATGCCATCTATTGCATTAATTATTGATGAAACAGCATCATAAGCCGCTTTTTTACTGTATTTAGACACAATTGTGTCTCCATCAAGAAAAGTTAAGCCTTCTATTGGAAAAGATTGATTAATTTTTTTTAAATATTTTTCTGAATGAGTAAGTTTTATATATTTCTCATCAAAAGAGCTAATTTTTTTCCAGATTAAGTTTTTAGATGGTATTTTTTTTAGACCATTTATAATTGATGGAATTCTTCCAGGACATTCTGGATGTCCAGGACCAGTGTCATGTTGAACAGATGAGTCAGAGGTAAATATGCAGGTTGTCACTTAAAGTAATTAACAAGAATGTCTAAATATATATTTTTTAATTTTTTTAAATCAGAAACTTTGGCCATTTCGTCTACTTGATGAATAGTTTTTGCAATTAAACCAAATTCAATACAAGGAGCAATTTTTTTTATAAAACGGGCATCAGAGGTTCCACCTGATGTTGATAAAATAGGATTAATTTTTGTGCTTTTTTTTATAACATTTTTAATCATGTAAACAGTTTTATTAGGTTTTGTTAAAAAAGACTCTCCAGAGACATGGTACTTAATTTTGTAACTTGCTTTGAATTTTTTAGTAATAGAAGAAAAAATTTTGTTTAATTTACTTTTAAGAGATTTTGATGAGTGTAAATTATTAAATCTTATATTAAAAGAAGCTTTTGCTTCCGCAGGAATGACATTATCGGCAGTGTTATCAATTGTAATTTTTGTAATTTCAAGATTTGAAGGCTCGAAATCTTTATTACCCCTATCTAGTTTTAATTTTTTTATTTTATTTAAAACTTCAATTATAATTGTAGAGGGGTTGTTAGAATCGTGAGGATAGGCAACATGTCCTTGAGTGCCTATAATTGTTAAATAACCCGTCATACTCCCTCTTCTTCCAATTTTAATCATTTCACCGAGCTTATTTTCATTCGTAGGCTCCCCAACTATACAAAAATTAATTTTTTCTTTTTTTTGTATTAATTTTTCTATAACTTTTTTTGTTCCATTAATTGCAATAGTTTCTTCATCACCTGTTATGAGTAAACTTATAGATCCTTTTAGTTTTTTATTTTTTTTCAAAAATTCACTAACAGCGGCTATAAAACAAGCAATAGCACCTTTCATATCACTGATACCACGCCCAATTAATTTTTGATTTTTAATAACCCCACCAAAGGGATTAACAGTCCATGACTTTAGGTCTCCAACTGGAACAACGTCAGTATGTCCAGCAAAACAAAAATTAGGAGAACTTTTTCCAATTTTTGCATATAAATTTTTAATTTTTGCAGTTCCTTTTTCTTGAAACTCCATAACCTGACATTTAAAACCTATTTTTTTTAGATTTTTTATAACAGTATTAATTGCACCATCGTCTTTAGGCGTAACACTTTGACATTTAACAAGATCTTTTGCTAAAGAAACTTCATTGATAGTCTTTAGCATGTTAATCTCTTAGTAAGTCGTTTATTGAAGTTTTGCTTCTAGTTTTTTCATCCACTGTTTTTACAATCACTGCACAATATAGACTTGGTTTATTTTTATCTTCATTTGCAAGTGATCCTGAAACCACTACAGAATAAGGAGGTACTTTTCCGTAAATAGTTTTGTTTGTTTTTCTATCTATAATTTTTGTAGAAGCTCCAATATAAACTCCCATTGAAATTACAGAGCCTTCCCCAACAATTACTCCCTCAGCTATTTCTGATCTTGCTCCAATAAAACAATTATCTTCAATGATTACCGGATTTGCTTGAAGAGGTTCTAATACTCCTCCAATTCCAACCCCTCCAGAGATATGGCAATTTTTTCCTATTTGTGCGCAAGAACCAACCGTTGACCAAGTATCGATCATTGTTCCATCATCAACGTAAGCACCTACATTTATAAAGGAAGGCATTAACACAACATTTTTTCCTACGTATGCAGATTTTCTTATAACCCCGTTAGGCACTGCTCTAAATCCAGCATCAATATGTTTTTTTTCATCCCAAAGAGTTGTTTTGCCATCTACTTTGTCAAACCAAGATGTATAAGGACCTGATAAAATTTTGTTATCTTGAATTTTAAAACTTAAAAGAATTGCTTTTTTTATCCATTGATGTGTATGCCATTCATTATTCTTTTTTTCACATACACGAATAATTCCTGAATCAAGTTTTTCTAAAGTTTCGTTAATTGCAGAAATAATCGATTTATTAGAATTTTTATTAATATTACTTTTGTTTTCCCAGGCTTCTAAAATAATATTTTCAATACTCATATCTATTTAATTAACAAATTACACTGCTCAAGAAAATGATCTAATTCTTTTATTTTAAAGTGAACATGATCTTCATCGTGGCCTTCTTTTGCCCAATTATCTTCATTTATTACCCACCCTGTTTTCATTCCAAGATCATGAGCTGGTTTAAGGTTTCGTGCGATGTCTTCAAAAAAAATACTTTGTTCAGGTATAATGTCATATTTTTTAATAAGTCTTTCATAAGGAGATCTTTCTGGTTTTGGAACAAAATCTGAGTCAACGATGTCAAATATTGAAAAAAGATTTTCATCAAGCTGTAAATTACTCACAACTTTTTTTGCATGTTTTTTTGAACCATTAGTAAATATAATTTTTTTTCCAGGTAAATTTTTTATCTCTTTATTGAGTTTTTCATTTTTGTTTAAAAAACTATAATCAATATTATGTACAAATTCTAAAAAGTGATGAGGATCAATATTATGATGCTTAATCAATCCATTCAAAGTTGTTCCATGTTTTTGAAAATAATCATTTTTTATTTGAATGGCTTCTTCATGATTAACATTTAAATGTTGAGTGATAAAACTTGCCATTAATTTATCAATTCTCGAAAATAAATTAGTAGAAGAAGGATAAAGAGTGTTGTCTAAATCAAAAATCCAAAATTTTACGTTTTTTATTTCATCCATTATTTTATTATAAGCGTTCCAGCCCCAAGATTTGAAAATAACTCAAAAAGAACTGCATGAGATTTTCTTCCATCAATAATAACTACCCCATTCACACCAGATTCAATAGCGCTAATGCATGTTTTGATTTTTGGAATCATTCCTCCAGTAATTGTTCCATCATTAATAAGATCTAAGGCTTGTTTCGTAGATAATTGTGATATCAAGTTACCATTTTTATCATTTACTCCTGGAACATCGGTCATTAATAAAAGTCTTTCCGCTTTTATTTGATTTGCAATAGTTCCAGCAGCAGTATCGGCATTAATATTGTAAACTTGGCCTTTATTATCCATACCCATAGGAGCAATAACGGGTATAATTTTTTGTTTAAAAAAATTATTTAATATTTTTGTGTCGATTTTTTTTGGATCTCCAACAAATCCTAATTTTTCATCTATAGCTTTGTCGATGTGAATTGCATTATTTTTTCTAACAGTAACAGACTCTGCTTTTGAACCATAATTTATAATTGCATCTCTTAGATCTGGATTTATTTCATTTAATAAAACGTCTTCAACAACTTTAATTACATTTTCATCAGTGACTCTTAATCCTGAAATGAATTTACTTTCTAAATTTTGAGCTTCAAGTTTAGTCTTAATTTGTGGTCCTCCACCATGAATTACAGCAACATCAATATCTAATTTTCTTAAAATCGCAGCATCCTGTGCAAATGCTTTTGAAAGACTCTGATCAGACATTACCTGACCACCGTATTTGAGAATTATTTTTTTATTTTTATATTTATCAAAGTAAACAGATGCCTCTTGAATTGATGGACCAAGTTCTGGCCAAAAAGACTTTATATCCATTAAACCGTTTTCACCGTGGTTTTCCTCATGATGTAGTACTGTTGAGCCATCGTAAGCACGTTACTTACTGTCCAATATACAACTAGTCCAGAAGGGAAAGTTGCTAACATAACAGTTAAAATTAAAGGAAAGAATGCAAAAATTTTTGCTTGTATTGGATCTGGAGGAGTTGGATTTAATTTTTGCTGCAAATACATAGTTATGCCCATCAATATTGGCCATACACCTATCATTAAAAATGAAGGAGGATTCCAAGGAATTAAACCAAATAAATTAAAGATCGTAGTTGGATCTGCGGCTGACAAATCTTTTATCCATCCAAAAAATGGAGCATGACGCATTTCAAGAGTTACAAAAAGCATTTTGTAAACAGCAAAGAAAATTGGAATTTGAATTAATATTGGAAGACATCCTGATAAAGGATTTACTTTTTCTCTTTTATATAAAGCCATCATTTCTTGCTGAGTTCTTTTGACGTCGTCTTTGTATAGCTCTTTTATTCGTAACATCTCTGGCTGTAGAACCTTCATTTTTGCCATTGATTTAAAGGAATAATTTGAAAGTGGAAAAAATATAATTCTAACAATTACGGTCAATATAATAATTGCAATACCGAAGTTTCCAATTAATTTAAAAATATAATCGATTACAAAAAATAATGGTTTTGTAATAAAATAAAACCAACCCCAATCGATAGCTAAGTCAAAACGATCAATTTTTTCTTTTTCAGCATAACCATCAACAGTATGAACTTCTTTTGCACCAAGAAATATTTTAAAACTACTGGAGGCACTTTTTTGCGGACTCGTTACAGTTGGCTCCAATATTATAAAATTTGCTTTATAAGCATTTGCAAAAGAATACTCTGCTTTAAAAGATTTTCCGTTTTCAGGAATAATTGCAGACATCCAGTATTTATCGGTAATACCAAACCAGCCACTTTTTCCAGTATATGTTTTTTTCTCTTTTTCTATAGTAGCATATGTTTCTTCTTTTAAATTTTTATCTGTGACGCCAATCAAACCCTCATGAAGAATATAAAAAGCGTCTGTGTGAGGTTTTGAGTTTCTAGTAACCTGTGAGTAATGAAACAATTCAGTAGTTTTATTTTTTTCATTTCTAATCGTTTCAGTAATTTTAAATAGATATTTGTCATCTATTTCAATTTTTTTTGAAAAAATAATTCCTTCTCTATTATTCCACTCTAGAGTTATGGGAGAATTAGGAGTTAATTTTTTACCCTCCTTAATTTGCCAAACACTATTGTTATCAGGAACTTTAATATCCGATTTTGCTGTTGCCCAACCAGATTCAACAAAATATGCATCATCAGTTTTTTTTGGATTAAGAAGAATAATAGGTTTGCTATTTTTATCTAATGTTTCTCTGTAGTTTTTTAATACAATGTCATCAATTAGAGCCCCTTTTAAGGATATAGAGCCAGATAAATTACTATTTTCAATCAAAACTCTATCACTTTCTTTTAGTGCTTCACTTCTAGATATTGTTTTTGTTGGATTTGCCTTTGTAGTTTGTGGAGCATCTGGTTTTTGAATATTTGTTTGAACTTCCGTCTTTGTTTGAGTGTCGAATTTATTTTTATTAATCTCATTAGGATTTTCAACAAACATTGACCAACCAATTAAGATTGCAGTTGATAATATGACCGCTATTATAACGTTTCTATTTTCCATTATTTACTTTTTTTTATTTACAACAGGATCGTAACCAAATCCTCCACCTAAAAATTTAATAGGGTGGCATCTTAAAATTCTAAGAATGCCTTTAAAACATCCCTTGATAAAACCAAATTCTTTTAAACTTTGTATAAAGTATTCAGAGCAAGTCGGGTCATAATGACAAGCATTATGAAAAAAAGGGGATAATAAAAATTTATAGATTTTAATAACTTTTGTAAGAATAAAGGAAAAAAAATTATCTATTTTTTTTATCATTATTTTAATGTGCTAAATTTATATCTAAGTTCTTGTACAATTTTAGTAAAATCAACATCATATATTTTTGATTTTGCAAAAACAGCATACTTATATTTATTGTTATGCGCCACTCGGGCTGGTGGCCCGATGAGGTGTTGCGCCTGTTTCGTCGCAATGCCGGCCGCTTCAGCGATCACCGGGTGCATGAGCGTGTGATGGTGGAGGGTCGTATCGACACGCTGCCCGGCCTGCTGCTGCACGAGAGCTATCGCAGCCTCGACCAGGTACTCGAAAAGGTCAATCATTATTCGCGCGAAGGGGCTCTGGACCTGCATGGACGCGGCCAGCGTGCGAGCCTTGGCACGGCGGTCGGCCATGGCCTCTGGGCCTTCTTTCGCACCTGGATCCTGCGCCGCGGCTTTCTCGATGGGCGCGAAGGCTT
>JALRAW010000167.1 GCA_023257975.1 Candidatus Fonsibacter sp. | reverse complement strand
GATGCAATTGAAGTTGATGTTGATGCTATTTGCGATGGCAAAGATGTTTTTATTGCTGGAATAATGGAACATATAGAAGAAGCAGGCATTCATTCTGGAGATTCTGCATGTTGCATTCCTCCTTATTCATTAAAGCAAAATATTATTGATGAAATATCAAAACAAACAATGAAAATTGCTTTTGGTTTAAAAGTTTTAGGACTTTTAAATATTCAATTTGCTGTAAAAAATGATCAAGTTTTTGTCCTAGAAGTAAATCCAAGAGCAAGTAGAACTGTCCCTTTCGTTGCAAAATCTATTGGTATTCCTGTTGCAAAGATTGCAACAAAAATAATGACCGGCTTAAAATTGAAAGAACTAAATTTAAATAAAAAAAACCATAAACTATATTCTGTTAAAGAAGCTGTGTTTCCTTTTAACAAATTTCCAAATGTGGATACTTTGTTGGGACCTGAAATGAAATCAACAGGAGAAGTTATGGGAATTGACAAAACATTTGGTCTTGCTTTTGCAAAAAGTCAATTTGCAACAGGAAATAAAATTCCAAAATCTGGAGTTGCTTTTTTGTCGGTAAAAAAAGATGATAGAAAATATATTTTAAAAATTGCACAAGAACTACAAAAATCAGGATTTGATATCCTTGGAACGTCTGGAACTTGTGATTTTTTAAATTTATCAGGAGTTGAATGTAAAAAAATTAATAAAGTTATGGAAGGAAAACCTCATATTGAAGATTCTCTTAACGAAAAGAAAATTTCTTTAGTTATAAATACATCTCAAGGAAAGCAATCCATAAAAGACTCGTTTTCTCTTAGAAGGGCAGCCCTTACAAGTGGCACTCCTTACTACACAACTATTGCTGGAGCCAATGCAATTACTGAAGCTATTAAATCTTTAAAAAATTCTAAATTTGAAGTTCTTGCTTTGCAAGATACAAACTAGTTGACTTTCCAATCAGTTTCGAAAGTTACATAATTAACTTGAAGACATCTTCTGTCTCTTTTAATCTTTTTTTTCTCTAATCCATGCCAAGTATCAGGACCGCTTGTAAAAACATATCCATAATTATTTTTATAAGGAACAGTTTTTACCAGCTTTAAATTCTTATCATAAAAATCTGTACCAAGTTCTTCAGACTCATAATTATCCGGATTTGCAAATAACAGGCAGGACATTAATTTTTCTTTAATATCACAATGGGGTTTGAGCCAAAAACCAACTCTGTCAGCAATAATCTCAACCCGTACATAAGCCTTGGTTAAATCTTTTTTAATTTTTGAGCCAACATATTTTGCAGTTTCCATTTTACATAATTCATCAATGAATTTTTTTAAATGCGGATAGTGTTTATAATTATCTTTTGTAACGAATTCTCTTATCTTACCTGCTTTACCACCGGTAGGATCTCCAGATCTATATGTCCCAGCACCACCATCCACTGCTCTAGTGCCATCAAAATCAATTTTAACCTCTGGAACTTTTGCTTCGCAAATTTCTTTTATTTGCTGATCTGTTAAAGGCTCTGTTAATTCCCAGTGATCAAATGGATAGCTTGAATGAACTGAATTAGTCTGAAATGATTTTAAAAAACTCATTAAATATAATTAAACCTTTCTTTTATTATTGTTGCAATGCGATTTGTCTCATCTAGCAATGGGTATTCCCAATAATCTATTTTTTCTCCCAAAAATCTAATAATCCCCTTTTCTCTAAAACTATTAAGAAAATATTCAAATCTGGTATTTCTTCTATTAGCCTTCATTTTAGCGACAAATATTGGCTTTTGTGTGATCGCACACTCAGAAATCATCGAAGTAGAGTCGCAAGTTACAATAATTATTTTAGATAATTTAAGGGCTGATAAATAAAATTCTTTATTAACAAAATCAATAATAACTGCAGAATTTATAAAAAATTTTTTAGCAAAATCAATAATATTGTCTGGTGTTCTTCTTGATCTAACAAGTATTAATTTAAAACCTTTGTCTAAAAAATTTTCTTTAATTGATAAAAAAATATTTCCAAGGTCAATCTCATTAAAATGATAATATCTATTAGGACCTCCCAAAATTAAAGAAACAATTTTGTCTTTTTCAGATAAATTATATTTTGAAAAAAAGTTACTACAATTATTTATCTCTTGTTTAGTAATATAATGAAGTGCTCCAAACGTACTTAATACATTGCTTCCTTTTATTTGGTCATGCTCTGGAGCAACAATTAAATCAAAATTTGAAAAATTAACTTTAGGGTTCTGGATATGAATATTGAATAAATTTTTATTATTTCTTTTTAAAAACAAAGAGGAAATAATACTATTTTTTCCGCACGAAATCAGAACCTGATCCTCTATTTGCTCTGGAATTTTTCCATCAATAACGGATTTGTTAATGGGAACTAAGTTTATAGGAAAGTATCTCCAGGGTTTTTTTAGATTTACAAAACAATGATTAAAATCCAGTTTTAAAGCTTTTGCTAAACCTTCTACTTGGCTCACCATGCCATGAGCTCCCTCGGTTAATAGTAATGCTTTAAAATATCTCATTGTTTAAAATGATAATTAATTATAAGTATTATAAATTAAAATCTACAATGAATGTCGATAAAATAAATAAAGTAATTATTATTGGATCTGGTCCTGCCGGATATACAGCTGCAATTTATGCCGCAAGAGCAATGCTTGAACCGGTTTTGATTGCTGGTTCTCAGCCAGGCGGTCAATTAACGATCACTACTGATGTTGAAAATTTTCCAGGTTTTGCAGATGTAATTCAGGGTCCTTGGTTAATGGAACAAATGAAAGAGCAAGCGCTAAAAGTTGGAACAAAATTCATTGAAGATCACATCTCTGCAGTTAATTTTAATAAAAAACCTTTTGAAATAATTGGAGACTCTGGAACTCATTATTTTGCTGAAAGCGTTATTATTTCAACTGGCGCACAGGCAAGATGGTTGAATTTAGATTCAGAAGAAAAATATAAAGGATTTGGTGTTTCTGCTTGCGCAACTTGTGACGGCTTCTTTTATAAAAATAAAGATGTCGTTGTTGTGGGGGGTGGTAATTCTGCAGTTGAGGAATCTTTATTTCTTACAAATTTTGCAAAAAAAATAACACTTGTTCATAGAAAAAATGAGCTAAAGGCAGAAAAGTTATTACAAAAAAAATTATTTTCTAATCCTAAGATTAATGTGATTTGGGATAGCGTTGTTTCTGAAATTATTGGAACAGAAAACCCCAAAGGTGTAACTGGTGTTAAATTAAAAAATATCAAAACAAATACCATCACTGAAATTCAAACTCATGGACTTTTTGTTGCAATCGGACATGATCCAGCAACAGCATTGTTTAAAGGGCAAATTAATATGGATAGTAACGGCTATATAATAACTCAACCTGACTCTACAAAGACTAATGTTCCAGGAGTATTTGCTGCAGGAGATGTAAAAGATAAACTATATAGACAGGCTGTTACAGCTGCTGGGATGGGATGTATGGCTGCTCTTGAGGCTGAAAGACATTTATCTAACCACTAAGACTATCTTAGACTTTCGCAAAAACTTTTAATTTTTATTACGGCTTTTTCTAAAATTTGCATAGAAGTTGCGTAAGAAATTCTAAAATAACCTTCTAATCCAAATGCTGAACCCTGAACAATTGCAACGCCTGTCTCTTCTAATAAGTAAGTTGCAAAATCTGTATCATTTTTTATAATTTTTCCACTAGATGTTTTTTTATTCATTAATTTTTTACAATTTGGAAAAACATAAAATGCTCCTTCAGGATTAACGCAGGTTAATCCTTTAATATTATTTAAAGCATTAACGACAAAATCTCTTCTTTTTTTAAATTCTAAAGCTCTAGGATTAATAAAACCTTGATCACCATTTAATGCCTCAACAGCAGCTGCCTGGCTAACAGAAGATGGGTTAGTTGTGGATTGAGATTGAATCTTTTGTATTGCTTTAATTAATTCTTTTGGGCCAGCGGCATAACCAATTCTCCATCCTGTCATTGCGTAAGCTTTGCTTACACCATTCACAACTAAAGTTCTGTATTTTAAAGAATCGTCTATTTCTAAAATATTTACAAATCTTGAATCATTTGCACCTTTGTCTTGGTAAAGAATATGCTCGTAAATATCATCTGTTAAAATATTTACATGTTTATGTTTTTTTAAAACTTTAACTAATTCGGAAAGTTCTAATCTTGAATAGCACATACCAGTTGGATTGCCTGGTGAATTTAGAATAAACCATTTTGTTTTATTTGTTATTAATTTATCAAGCTGATCAGCAGAAATTTTAAAATTACTTTGTTCATCACATTCTACAAATTTTGGTGTTCCACCAGCTAGTAAAACCATATCAGGATACGAAACCCAATAAGGAGCTGGAATAATAACTTCATCACCAGAATTAATTGTGGCAAGAATACAATTATAAATTACCTGCTTACCCCCTGTTCCAACTGTAATATTATCTACATCAAAACTTAAATTGTTTTCTCTTTTAAATTTATTAACTATCGCTTTCTTTAACTCTGGAGTTCCATCAACCGCAGTATATTTTGTCTGACCTTCTTTAATGGCTTTAATTGCAGCTTCTTTAATATTATTTGGGGTATCAAAGTCTGGCTCTCCCGACGCTAATGCTATTACTTCTTTTCCACTTTCTTTTAACAATCTGGCTTTCTGAGTAATTGCAATTGTAGGAGATTCTTTTATTTCAATTTCGATATCACCGACAGCGTGCTTGCGGAAGAGAGCGAGGCC
>JALRAW010000152.1 GCA_023257975.1 Candidatus Fonsibacter sp. | reverse complement strand
ACAAGATTCCTACCAAAATTGCAAGAGTTACATGAAGTACTGGTGAAAAATTATAATTGAATCCAATGTATGACGCTCCAATCGCTCCAAAAATAAATTTAGATAAGAAATTTACAACAAGAACAGGAAGAATTAATTGTTCTTTATTAGATAAAGATAATCAATGGCGTTGGTTGGGTTTCCAATTTGTAATAGACGGAAATTAGATCGATCCTGATCTCTTAACTAATAAGTTTGCTTTATCGAAATCTTGCAAAGAATTTTGCTCAATAATTTTCTTTAAACCAAGAACATAATCATCACCTTTAATTGAATATTTATGAACATATTTAATTAATTTTATTCCTGATATTGATCCGCTTAATCTACCTGATCTTTGTTTAGCTCTTTCTGTTCGAAATTCCTCATAAAATGGATGTGTATTTAGGTTATTCTTATAAGCGCTCACAGCATATCTAATTTGATTAAACTTTGAAACTTCATGCTTTTCATCTT
This sequence comes from Candidatus Fonsibacter sp., assembly GCA_023257975.1. Classification (GTDB taxonomy): domain Bacteria; phylum Pseudomonadota; class Alphaproteobacteria; order Pelagibacterales; family Pelagibacteraceae; genus Fontibacterium; species Fontibacterium subtropicum. The sequence continues at coordinate 2,197 of JALRAW010000152.1, read as the reverse complement.
CGCCTCGATTTTCTGGTACCATTCCTTTATTTTCTTTCCATCCCCACTGACCAAATAAAGCATTGCCCTCTATTGCAAAACGAGAAGTTCCCCAGCCACTTTCATAAGCTGCTTGGGCTATAGCTAACGAAGGAGGAATAATGTCCATTTTAACTAATAATTCTTTAACACTATTATTTTTAACTTTGTATTGTTGAAATTTTTCGTTTAACCAATCAGAATCTTTTTTAAAACTTTTTCTATTCATTATTGCAATTAACTTTCTTCGATCAGCAATAATTTTTTCATTCTCTGATAAAACAATGGGTAACAATATTTGTATAAAAATTCTTTTTCTTTGTTCAATATTATCTAATTCACTAATACCTTCTGGAAATTTTGCTAAAAAGAAATTAGCAACTGGTTCGCCTTCTCTTACTTTTTCAAGATTATAACCACTCTTCTCAAATAAATTAATAATACTGACAACTTGTTGAAAATCTAGGCCTAATTTTTTTGTATCACTTGTTAAAAAACTTTTCTTTAACATCTGATCGATGGAAGGATCGTTAGTCGTATATTCTTCTGTTTGATTATTTATAATTTTTCTTTTATCGGCTGTAGATTTAAAAATTTCTGGAACAAAAGCAGTAAAAATTACCAAAGCTATAATCACAGTGTAAGGCAATATTTTTTTAAGATTAACTCTCTTAATTAAAAAAAAATAAATTTTATTTATATTTTTTAAAATAAAAGAAAAAAATCTAAAAGTTGGAGCAATTGTATCAACGATATAACGCGAGAAACCATTATTTAAAATTGCTTCTTTTATTTTTTTAAAAAAATTAATTAATTTTTGATTAAAAATAATTTTATTCATATTGGTTTAGATTATAGAGTTACAGCTCTAACGCTTTTCACTTCAGGCACATAATGAACAAGCATTCGTTCAACGCCTTGTTTTAAAGTTAATGTGGAAGATGGACAGCCTGCACAACTACCTTGTAGTTCAACTTCAGCTACACCATCAACAAAAGATCTTAAACTAATATTGCCTCCATCCATTGCAACTGCAGGTCGAATTTTAAGCTCAAGCACTTCTTCTATTTTTTTAAATATCTCATCTTTATTATCGTTTGTCTCTTTTTGTATACTGATTGCTTTAAAATTTTTTGGAAAATCAATTTTTATAATATTTTTAATTTCTTCTAACTCCTCTGAAGTATCGAACGCATAATATGCATGTCCGGCAGAAATTAACTGATCAGCATAACGCTTGTAAATTCCCAATTCTTTTCTTTCGCTTTGACGATAAGGAGCATGAGGACCATCTCCAAAGCCCACTCCCTCGTTAGGCTCAATACCACACCATTTTAGTGAATTGATAATATATTCTTCTGCACCATTCACATATCGGGTTTGATCAGTGTCTTCTATACGAAGTATAAAATCACCCCCGTGTTTTTTTGCGAAGAGGTAATTAAAAAGTGCTGTTCGAACCCCACCCATGTGCAAACCACCGGTTGGACTAGGAGCAAAACGAACACGAACACGCTTGTTTTCCATACTTAAAATTTTGGGCTACAAAGATACAGAATTCCCTTGTTAGAAAAAGAAGGTTCCTCAACCCAATATTTAGTATTTTCGCTTAAAATTTTTCGCTGATGAATTTCAATTTCATTGAAGAACTAAGATGGAGAGGGTTGTTGCATGATGCAATGCCCGGCACAGAAGAACAGCTGAATAAAGAAATGACTTCAGGTTATATAGGTTTTGATCCAACTGCAGATTCGCTTCATGTAGGAAGTCTCTCTCAAATAATGACATTAGTGCGATTTCAAAAGGCAGGGCACAAACCTATTGCATTGGTGGGTGGCGCTACTGGAATGGTAGGTGATCCTTCTGGTAAATCGCAAGAGCGAAACTTATTGGATGAAGAAACGCTAAATAAAAACCTTGCAGGAGTAAAAACTCAATTGGAAAAATTTTTAGACTTTAATTCAGGAGAAAACGCAGCAGAAATCGTAAACAACTATGACTGGTTCAAAAACTTTTCATTTCTAGATTTTATTCGAGATGCAGGCAAACACATTACTGTTAATTACATGATGGCCAAAGACTCGGTGAAAAAAAGAATTTCCGGTGAGGAAAGAGAAGGAATGTCGTTTACCGAATTCAGCTATCAATTGGTGCAGGGCTGGGACTTTTATCATTTATA
>JALRAW010000122.1 GCA_023257975.1 Candidatus Fonsibacter sp. | reverse complement strand
CCTCCCGGAGGGAGGGTTTTCCTTGCTCTTCAGGTATTTATTGTAGGTTTTTATTTTCCCTTGAAAGATCCAGATGATCTGGGCAATTCTTACTGAAGGCATGCAAGAAAGTGTAATGTTAATGTTGATTATTGCAGCATCTTTTTTATTTAGTTTTGTTTTGTCTAATCTTTACGTAACTCAATCTCTTGCTAATGAGATGGTGGCTATAGCTTCTAATAAATGGTTATTGATGCTTTATATTAATATATTTTTATTAATTGCTGGATGTTTTTTACCGCCAGTTGCCATCATTTTGATGACTGCACCAATTCTATATCCAATTATAACTGCAGCTGGGTTTGATCCTATTTGGTTTGGTGTGATTTTAACTATTAACATGGAAATTGGACTAATTACTCCTCCCGTTGGACTTAATTTATTTGTAATACAAGGAATTGCACCAGATATATCCATTGGAAAAATATTAAAAGGATCGCTTCCATTTGTACTATTAATGGTTTTACAAATAGTTATTCTTTGTATTTTCCCAGAAATTGCTACTTGGCTTCCTCAGGCTGTAATGAAATAAAAGTCCCATGTTGGGATTAAAAAGATTTTTAACCTTTGTAGCTGATAAAGGAAAAAAACTAGTTAAAGATTTATTTGTTAAAAAAAAAGATACCGTTGATCATTTAGTTGATTTATGTGACGAGCTTATTTCAGAAAGTGGAGTAGTATCAGGGATTACTATTGCAAGAGAAATATTCATATTTTATGAAAAATTTAGTTTAGAAGAGAAAGAAAAATTTTTTTTAATCATTAATAAAAAATATAGACCAGATTATTCTGCAATTAATAAAGCCTGCAGAGATTTTATTCACACCAATAATGAAAAAAATTTATCAAATTTAAATTTAGCTGTTGAAGGAAAAAGACAAGAATTAATTAGAAGACTAAATTTAGCTCCCAATGGAACACAGTACCTCGTTCATATGAGAGAGGATTTGCTCTATTTTTTGGAAAAAAATGAAAAATTACAAACTTTAGATAATGATTTTAAGCACTTATTTAGATCATGGTTTAACCCTGGTTTTTTAAAGTTAGTTAGAATTCAAAAAGATACCGACTCTGACATTCTTCAAAGAATAATAAAATATGAAAGAGTTCATGAAATTAAAAGCATTGAGTCTCTTTATAGAAGGTTAGAAAATGATCGATTATTTTTTGCTTATTTGCATCCCATTGTTGATAAAGAACCATTAATTTTTGTTCAAGTCGCTTTAACTAAAGGTGTAGCAAATTCTATTCAAAAAATTACCGAAGGAGAGATTTCTAATTTATCTGATTATGATACCGCTAGTTTTTACTCAATTAGTAATGCAAGCAAAGGTTTACAGGGAATTACTTTGGGTAATTTTTTAATAAAGAGAGTTGTTTTTCAAATTCAACAAGAATTTCCAAAAATTAAAAATTTTTTTACTCTCTCCCCAATACCTGGATTTGCAAACTGGTTTATTCATCAGTCGGATGATAAAATTAAAAAAATATTAAAGAATTTTGATATAAGAAAACTATCCTTTTTAAGAGAACAGGAAGATATTAATTATAATCATCATAAATTTGAAGAGATTAAAGAGCCATTAAAAAAGTTAGTTTATCATTATTTAGTTGATGAAAAAAAAGATAATAGACCTTTAAATGCTGTGGCTTATTTTCATTTTAATAATGGAGCAACGCTTTACGATATTTTGTTAAATGCAAATCTTTCAATAAATGGTTATAAGGAGTCATTTGGAGTAATGGTAAATTATTATTATGAACTTGAAAAAATAGTTCAAAATCATCACGATTTTGTTAAAAGTGGTAAAATTTCATTCTCTGAAAATTTAAAAATTTATGCAAAAAATTAATAGAAAAGTTTGTGTTGCACCAATGATGGATTGCACCGATAGACACGACAGATATTTTTTAAGACTAATAAGTAAAAATGTTATGCTTTATACAGAAATGATAGCAACTGGTGCTATTTTAAAAGGAAAGCAACGAAATGTTTTAGAATTTAACGAGTTTGAAAAACCTGTAGCACTTCAACTAGGTGGATCTTCAGTTAAAGAACTGTCAGAGTCGTCAAAGATTGCAGAAGATTATAATTATGATGAAATTAATTTAAATTTAGGGTGTCCTAGTAAAAAGGTTCAAAAAAATAAATTTGGCGCTTGTTTAATTAAAGAACCAGATTTAGTAGCAGAATGTTTATTTGGAATGGTGAATGCAACAAAATTACCAGTTACAGTAAAAACAAGAATTGGTTTTGACGATGTTGAAAATTTTGAATATTTAGATAGATTTATAAAAAAAATTGCAAGCACCGGAGTCAAAACAGTTATCTTGCATGCCAGAAAAGCTATTTTAAAAGGCTTGAGTCCTAGAGATAATTTAAGAATACCCAAATTGAATTATGAAATTGTAAAACAAATAAAAGATAATAATCCTAATTTAGAAATTATTATTAATGGAGGAATTTCAACTATAGAGCAAATCAAAGAACATTTAAATAATGTAGATGGGGTAATGATTGGCAGATCTATTTATCATTCACCTTACTTTTTGGCGGATATAGAAAAAGAAATATTTAATAATGAAAATATTCTAACTCGTGAAGAAATAGTAAAAAAAATTGTAGAATATTGTTTAGCTGAAGTTAAGAAAGGAACGCGTGTTAACCAGGTGATGAGACATACCGTTGGTTTGTTTCACGGAATTAGTGGTGCTAATTATTGGAAAAGATATTTAAGTGATAATATGCTCGTAAGAGATGCCGACGTTAGTAAAGTGAATTATATGCTAGATATTGTTAAGCATAATTCAGTTAATATTATTGAAAAAAATTGATTAATTTACTGTCTCAAATAATTTAAATAATAATTGAGATATATGTTGCGGTTTTTGGTTTGAAAAATCAGAAATTTGATGTCTGCAACTTGTCCCATTCGCAATTATTATATCATCACTTTTTATCTCTTTTTTAATTGTTGGTATTAAAGTTAAGTAAGCCATCTTTTTTGAAATATCATAATTTTTGACATCATAACCAAAAGATCCTGCCATACCGCAACAACTTGTTTCAATTGGTTTATGTTTGATATTTAGTACAGTTAATAGTTCTAACAGTCCTTTTAATCTGTCCTGAGATTTTTGATGGCAGTGTCCGTGAACTAATACATTATTAGAAAATTTATTTGCTAGTATTTGTTTACCATCTTTTAATTGTTCTAATATAAATTCTTCAATTAAGTAAAACTTATTTGTAATTTTTTCCTTATTTTCGATGTTTTTTAAAGACTTAAACTCATCAACAAAAGTTAGCAGACAAGAAGGTTCAATGCCGACAATAGGCGTTGATATATGATTGTTGTTAATTATGTAATTTGTGAAACGTTGCATTTCAGCTTGCGCCTTATCTAATTGTCCATATGAAATATAAGTTCTTCCACAACACAAAGGTCTTTTCAAATTTTCATCATCAAAATTTGGAATAATAGCTTTATAGTCAAATTTATTTAGAACCTTAATCGCATAAATTAAATTTTGAATTTCAAAATTAATATTAAATGTATCTGCAAGCAAAATTACTTTTTTAGAGAATTTTTTTTGGGAGTAATAAATATCTTTAAGAGGATTAATGTTTTGAACTTCTGGCATAGTTCGTTTTGTTGAAAGATTAAGTAACCATTCGATAAGATTGTTTATTAAAGGAATATTTTTAATTTTATTAAAAATTGGTGCAATTATTTTAATAAGCCAAATATTTTTTGGCATATTTGAAATAATTTTATCTTTTAATTTCATTGAAAATTTTTTGTAGTAATGAAACAAAAATTCGCTTTTCATTTTTGAAATGTCTACACTCATCGGACATTCTCTTTGACATGCTTTGCAACCCACGCATAATTCCATAGTTTCAAACATTTCTTTTGAAACGAAAGCATTTTTTGGTAATTGATTGGAAAGCGCTAAACGTAATGTGTTTGCTCTACCTCTTACTAAATCTTTTTCTTCTTTAGTCACTCTGTAAGAAGGACACATGACACCTGAGTCTAATTTTCTGCAGGCGCCGTTGTTATTACACATTTCAACTGCATCAGAAAATTCTCCCCAATTAGACCAGTCATAATGAGTGTCGATTTTTTCAGTCTTATAATCTGCTTTGTAGCGCATTAAAGATCTATCATTTTGCTTGTAAGATCTGACAATTTTATGTGGATTAAATATACTTTTTTGATCAAATAAATCTTTTACATTCTCAAAAGCATTTACTAATTTTTTACCAAACATCATTTCATGAAATTCAGAGCGTAATATGCCATCACCGTGTTCGCCTGAGTGAGCGCCTTTATACTCTTTAACCATTTGAAATGCTTCCTCAGTAATACTTCGCATATTTTTAATATCTTTATCCGATTTCATGTTAATAATTGGTCTTACATGTAATGTGCCAACAGAAGCGTGTGCATAGAACATTCCGCTAGTATTATATTTTTTAAATACTTCGTTTAACCTTGTTGTGTAATCTGCAAGATGTTCAAGTGAAACAGCACAATCTTCGATAAAGGCAACTGGTTTTCTATCTCCTTTAAGTGACATTAAAATATTAAGGCCAGCCTTTCTCATCTCAAATATTTCTTTTTGATCAGATAAATTTTCATAAAATGAAAAAGAATTATTTTTATTTTGAGAAAGAATTAAATATTCTAAATCTTTAATTTTATTTTTTACTTCACTTAAATTGTCATCAATAAATTCAACCATTAATACTGCTTGAGGTTTACCTTGGAAGTATTTTTTTATTGACCCTTGAAACATTGGAATCATTTTTGCAAGATTTAAAAGATTGTCATCCATTAATTCAACGGCGGTTGGTTTTAATTTTACAATTTCTTTAGTAATCTCCATAGCTTGCCTAAAGTTTTGAAATGCACAAAGTCCTAACATTTTTTGCTTTGGAATAGGGGAGAGTTTTATTTTTACTTTATTGAATAGAGATAATGTACCTTCTGATCCAACTAGGATATTTGAAGTGTTAAAACCATTTGGATTAATAAGATCAAGATTATATCCACCTACACGTCTTTGGGTTTTGGGAAAATTTTCGTTTATTTCTTGTTTGTTATTTTGGTAAATTTTAATAAGCTCTTCTATAATTTTATATTGTCTATTCTGGTTATTTTTAGTGATAAGATAATCTTTATTAATATTTTCAAATATATGAATTGATCCATCATCAAGAATAGCCTCTACGGCCTCAACATTATGAACCATGTTTCCATAATAAATCGACCTTGAACCACAACTATTATTTCCAGTCATTCCACCAATCGTCGCTCTACTACTAGTAGATACATCAACCGGAAAACATAAATCATATTTTTTTAAATGCGCATTTAATTGATCAAGTACTAATCCAGGTTGAACCCAAGCTGTTTTTTCATTTAAATTTACATCTAAAATTTCATTTTGAAATTTTGAATAATCAAGAACAATACATTCACCAACTGTTTGACCGCATTGTGAACTGCCAGCTCCTCGCGGTAAGATAGGAAGTTGATTTAGTTTACAATATTCAAGAATGTTTAACACATCATTAGTATCTTTAGGAATTGTTACGACAATAGGTGTTATTTGATAAACGGAAGCATCAGTGCTGTATCGCCCTCTCGAAAATTCATCAAATAAGACCTCTCCTTTAACAAGAGATTGAAGTTCTTTTCCTATTTTTGAAATTGTATTTTGATTTAATTTCATATTTAATCAATTTTTTCAATATTAATTATATATAGCTTTATGTCAAAATCGAACTCTTTAAGACCAGGTAAACATTTATTACAAATTCCAGGACCAACAAATATTCCAGATCGAGTGTTGAGAGCGATGAGCTATCCAACAATTGATCATCGTGGTCCTGATTTTGCAGAAATTACAAAAAGAGTTTTGGATAGAATTAAAAGTATTTTTAAAACAACACAGCCTGTGATTATGTTTCCAGCCTCTGGAACTGGTGCTTGGGAAGCGGCAATTGTTAATACTCTTAATCCAAAAGATAAAATACTAATGTTTGAAACAGGACAATTTTCTTTTTTATGGGCAGAACAAGCAAAAAAATTATCTTTAGAAGTTGATTTTGTTCCTGGCGACTGGCGACACGGAGCAGATCCAAAAATAGTTGAACAAAAATTAAGTCAGGATAAATCTCATAAAATAAAAGCTGTACTTGTACTTCACAATGAAACAGCAACTGGAGTTGTGAGTAATATTAGCAAGATTAGAAAAGCTATGGATAGTGCAAAGCACCCAGCGCTTTTATTAGTTGATACTATTTCATCTCTGGCATCAATTGATTATCGTCATGATGAGTGGAAAGTTGACGTTACAGTTGGAGGATCACAAAAAGGACTGTTATTGCCACCAGGACTTTCTTTTAATGCTATTAGTCAAAAAGCACTAGATGCGCATTCAAGATCAACGATGCAAAAAGCATATTGGGATTGGAAACCAATGTTAGAAAATAATAAAAATGGATTCTTTCCTTATACCCCTGCAACTAATTTAGTTTTTGGACTTGATGAAGCATTAAATATGTTAATGGAAGAAGGATTAGAAAATGTATTTAAACGTCATACAAAACTTGCAGAAGCTGCAAGGATTGCTGTGAAGGCATGGGGTTTAGAAATTTTAGCCAAAAATCCTGAAGAATATTCAAATACTATTACAGCAGTGTTACTGCCAGAGGGGCATGATGCTGACAATTTAAGAAAAATTATCTTAGATGATTACAATATGTCTTTAGGTATGGGGCTTAATAAAATTAAAGGTAAAGTTTTTAGAATTGGTCATTTAGGTGACTTCAATGAGCTAATGTTACTCGGAGCTCTAGCTGGGGTGGAAATGAATGGAGCCGACGTAGAAGACATAGTCTTACTCCTTTAGTTGAAATTACCCAAAAACGGGTACTCTTGCGGTTTGGTCAAACTTCATGCCGTCACCCTCAATCATCACCAGCGGTTTACCGTTGCTATCCTTAGCACCTAACAGTTGGTCTTGCTGAATCGCAATCTTCTCTTGCTCGTCCAATGGGGCGTAATGATGCATTTCTGCCATTAAGTCCTGATAGACGTCCATCGGAAGTTTGAAAAGCAACATTTCGTTGCAAGCAACAAAACCTGCATGCTCACCGGCTTTCACCTTGTATGTATCAAAGCCGGGCAGTTCATCGGCTTCCACAGGGGTGTAACCCAAGCGAGTGCGTTTGTGAATCGGATCGTACTGATTGTTAGAGGAGAGC
>JALRAW010000113.1 GCA_023257975.1 Candidatus Fonsibacter sp. | reverse complement strand
TATAAATTTTATCTTCTAAAAATTTATTTGAACTTTTAATATCAATTTTATTTAAAACTAAAATTGATTTTGAATCAAATAATTTTAAAATTTTTTTATTTTTTATTGCCTTTGCAACATTATATATCGCTGTAAATTGAGGAACTCCTACGCCAGCAACAATTCTTGTGGTACAAATAGATCCTGGGCCTATTCCAACTTTTACTACGTCTGCTCCATAATCAACTAGTGCCTTTGCTCCTTCTGCAGTAGCTATATTTCCAGCTATAATAGTTATCCTAATATTTTTTTTAATATTCTCCAAAGTTTTTAAGACAGAAACTGAATGACCATGGGCTGTGTCCAAAACAATTACATCTGCCCCGGCCTCTGCTAACTTTTGTGCTCTTTGATAACTTTCTTGTCCGGTTCCAACTGCTGCTGCAACTAATAACGAACCTTTTTTATCTTTGGCTGCCTCTGGATAAATTTGGGACTTTTGAATATCTTTTACAGTAATAAGGCCTTTGCATTTAAAATTATTATCTACAATAATTAATTTTTCTATTTTATTTTTAAATAAGATTTTTTTTGCTTCTGTTAATGATGTTCCAACTTTTGCTGTAACTAGATCTTTAGTCATTAAATCCTTAACTTTAATTTTTTTATCATTTACAAATCTAACATCCCGATTTGTTAAAATTCCAACTAATTTTAGATTTTTATTTACTACTAAAATTCCTGATATCTTGTGGTTTTTCATTAATTCTGTTGCTTCAAGCAACGTGGCTTCTGCATTAATCGTAATAGGATCAATAACCATTCCAGACTCAAATCTTTTAACTAATTTAATTTGGTTTACCTGATCATCGATACTCATATTTTTATGAATACATGCCATTCCACCAGATTGAGCCATGGCTATTGCTAATTTATATTCTGAAACAGTATCCATTGCAGAAGCAATTAGAGGTATTCCAAGTGTTACGGTTGGTGATAATTGAGTGGAAACTAAAGTCTCTTTAGGTAAAACAGAAGAATACCTTGGTTCAAGTAAGACATCGTCAAAAGTTAATGCTTCAAGGATTTCCATATATAAATTTATTATATTAAAAATCTGAAGTCAAATAGTTTTTAAATTACTACATAACAAATACATTTCCCTAGATTCTTTTCTGCTAGAATCTGGTTTAATTCTTTCTATATTCTTAAATGAATCTTTAGCGTTTCTAATTAAAATGTTTTCATCTTTTCCACTAAAAATTTTTACTAATAAATAAGACTTTGGTTTCAAAATGACTTTAGATAAATTTACAACATTTAATGCTATAGAATTAGTTTTTATTGCATCTAAGTCTTTGTTTCCTGTTGTATTAACAGCCATATCAGACAATACAACATCTACTTTATTATTATCAGAATCTATATTGGTATATTCTAGATAATCATAATTATCTTTTGACAAATCATAATATACAAAAGCAGGCGACAAATTATCGTTATTATCTATTTTATCAGGTTGAG
>JALRAW010000111.1 GCA_023257975.1 Candidatus Fonsibacter sp. | reverse complement strand
CTCCACTTGCTCAATTGATAAAATTTTCCTCTGGCAAAATTAGCGGTGCCATCACCCTCCCCTTGCTCAGAGGGTAAAATTTTCTGGAAAGAAAATTTTGGGAGGGAGTAATTTTGGAATGGAAAAAAATAAAATACAACATAGCCATTTTTTCAACTTATTTTTATCGAAGAAAATAATTAGAATTATATTAACACTTAATTAAAATTGACATCTTTAAAAAAACTTTTATAATATTTGGCTTAAAAAAAATTTTTTAACATAAATCCAATCAATTTTTAATCTAACTAAATAGTGCCTTTTTCTTCAAATATATTTTTGTTAACATTTATTGAGAGAATATTTTCATTATTAATTTTTTTAATTTTTAAAGGAGCTGTATCTTTAAACAATTTTTCACCAACTATGTTTTTCCAATTTTTAATTATTTCAAAATATACAAAGCCATCTTTTTTTAGTATTTTTTTTGCATTTTCTGGTAATAAACTTTGCAAAGGTCTCAAGCCTTGAGTAAATAATTTATTTGAAGATTTATCTATCACCATGAAAAATGTTTTATCAAATAAAATTCTTGCTTGGTACGATAATCATCAAAGAGATTTGCCATGGCGAAGATATCGTGGTTTCCAGGATAGGATTTATAAAGTTTTAGTAAGTGAGTTTATGCTGCAGCAAACTCAAGTTAAAACAGTGATTCCTTTTTTTAATAAGTTTCTAAAAGCATTTCCTAATTTAAAAAAACTATCAAAAGCAAAGTTAGAAAAAGTTTATAAACTTTGGCAGGGGCTTGGATATTATTCTAGAGCAAAAAATTTACTTAATACGGCAAAATTAGCTCAATCCAAATATAAAGGAAAACTACCTGCTGATTTTGAAACTTTAAAAAGTTTTCCTGGAATAGGCGACTATACGGCATCAGCTATCATGGCTATAGCTTTTAATAAAGATTTTATAGGCATTGATGGAAACGTTGAAAGACTTGTAGCTAGATTATTCGGTTATAAAAATAATAAAAAAAATTTTAAAAATAGTATTTTTTTAAAATTACAAGAGATTAAATCACAAAATAAATTTTCTGAATTTGCACAAGCATTAATGGAAATTGGAGCATTAATATGTTCTCCAAAAAATCCAAAATGCAATGTTTGTCCTTTAAATAAAAATTGTATTTCTTTTAAAAGAAAAGATTTCGATTATAAAATCTTTAATAAAAAAAAAGTTAATATTAAAAAATATTATTTATTATATGCTTCAGAAAATAATAAAATTTTATTTTTTAAAAACAAAAAAAAATTATTACAAGATTTTGCGAATCTTCCGTTAATAGATTATAAAAAAGATTTATTTGATATGAATTTTAAAAAAAACAGACTTCATTTTGAAGGTGAGCCAAAAATCATTGGAAGAAATTTTGTACATAATATTTCTAATATTAAAATGTTAATTAAAATTGTTCTTTTTAAAAGAATTGTAAAAATAAATGATAATCAATTTTACTGGATAAATTATAATAAAATAGATAGTTCATTATTATCAAGTTTTTCAAAAAAATTTATAGAATTAGTAAAAACAAAAAAGATTAAATATGTTTAAAAAAATTATTATTGTTGGAGGAGGTATCGCTGGATTAACTTTAGCTAATTTTCTTAAAAAAAATAATCTTAGTAATTTTAAGATATATGAAAGATTTGAAAGAAAGTTATCAAGACCTACAGGAATACAATTAACCCCAAATGCAGTAAGAATTTTAGATTTTTTAGATTCAAAATTTTTTTTAAATAATAATTTTCATAGAATTAATTATTTAAGTATTAACCCAGTGCATTCTAATGATTTTACAAGCAAGTTTGAAGTTAGGATGAATCTCCAAAATATTGTTAGCGATAAAATACCTTATCTAACCTGTGATAGAAATGTCTTAATGAATTTTTTAGAAAAAAATTTATCGCCGAAGGAAATTTTTTATAACAAACAAGTTGTGCAAACTATTAAGGATCATAATATTATTAGAGTCAAATTTAGCGATGGATCAGAAGATTATTGCGATCTTTTAATTTCCTCCGATGGAATGTTTTCAAAGTCTAGGTTAGACAATAATATTATTAAAAATACAAATTTTTATGCCTACAGAGGGGTGTTAAAGAACTTTTATTCAAAATATTCCTTAGAGAATGATGTCGTTCGTTTATGGTTAAGTGGTAATAAACATTTAGTAACTTATTTTATTAACAATCAGAACGATTTAAGTTTTACAGGAATTAGTAAGTCTTCAGAAAAAGCAACATACTCAAGTGATGATGTAAATTATTCAACCCCATTTCCAGCAGATCAATTTAGAAGTTTGTTTTTTTCAGAAAATAAAATTCTAAGAGAAACCCTAGACACGCTTCATGAAGTATATCGATGGCCAATATTTTCTTTGAAAAAGAGAGTTTTTTATAGAGATAATCAAATTTTTATAGGAGACTCTTCTCATGGAACCGTACCATTCCAGGCGCAGGGGGCCGCATTAGCAATTGAAGATTCGTATGTTTTGTATGAACAAATTATTAAGAATGTTACTAATAATTTAGGTGTATTTTATTATAATAAACGCAATAGCAGAGTTAGAAGGATAATTCTTAGATCTCATTTAAATGTTTTTGTATTTCATTTAAAAAATCCACTTTTCATTATTTTGAGAAGTATAATTTTCAAGATAATGGAGAGGTCTTTTTTTGCAAAAAAACTTATGTTTGGATGGATTTTTAATTACAATCCTAGAAGTTCTAGTTATTTTTTCTAATCTTTTCTCTTAAGTGATCAAGCGGATATAGTTTATTTTCCATTTTAATATGCCAAAAAGACCAGCCATTGCAGCTTTCGGTTCCTTGAGCTTTGGCACCAACACTATGAATAGATCCTGTGATATCTTTATATAGAATGCTGCCGTCAGCCATCACATGTGCTTGAATCTTATTTTTAGCATCAAATAATTTTAGTCCAGGTTCTATTATTCCACTTTCAATCAAGTATCCAAACGGTATTCTTTTTTCGTTTCTTTTATTTTCTATAGTTTTTAAAAAATTTTTATCAACTTTTTTTATCTTCTTTATTCTTGCCTCGGCAGTTTGAAAATATTCTTTATTACTCTCTATGCCGTAATAGTTTCGTCCTAGTTTTTTAGCAACGGCTCCAGTTGTGCCAGTACCAAAAAAAGGATCTAATATAAAATCATCTTTTTTAGTTGAAGAAAGAA
>JALRAW010000097.1 GCA_023257975.1 Candidatus Fonsibacter sp. | reverse complement strand
ATCAACTCTGTTGGTTCTGGGAAGGTTGCAGTTGTATCGTGATACCACACTGGTTGATTAATTCCTTTTGATTTAACTTTTGAAACATTATCAAAAACAAGAGCGCTACGTATTCTTTTATTTTTTCTAAAGATTCCTTTTTCAGCATCCTCCCACATAAAACGATTAAATACACAAATAAGTTTTTTAGTTTTTGGTAAAAATTTTATGTCATTTGCAACAATTACAGAGTCTTGTAAGTAAGCTGAAAAAACATTCAAGTCTTGCGTATCTTTTGCTAACAGCTTTAATTTAGAAATATTTTCGTTAGTCATTCACTCTCTTAATATTAGCTCCGCATAAATTAAGTTTTTTTTCTAATTTACTATAGCCTCTATCTAAATGATAAATTCTATTAATTGTGGTAGTCCCTTTTGCAGATAAAGCTGCTAATACTAAACTTACAGACGCCCGTAGATCAGTAGCCATTACTTCAGCACCATTTAAATTTTTTATTCCTTTTATTGTGGCTTTTTGTTTTTTTATATCAATATCAGCACCCATTCTCATTAATTCTGAAACGTGAAGAAATCTATTCTCAAATATCTTTTCATTAATTACTGATGATCCTTTAATCTGAGTAGCTAAAGCCATAAACTGAGCCTGCATATCAGTTGGAAAACCGGGATAAGGCTTTGTAGTAATTTTAAATGGCTTTAATTGATACTTTCTAAAAATAACAAAAGAATTTTTTAAAACTTTAATATTAGCTCCTATTTTTCTTAGCACATTAAATATATTTTCTAAATGATCGTTATTAACATTTTTAATTAATAATTTACTTTTAGTTATTAGTGCCGCAATTGCATAAGTTGCAGCTTCTATTCTGTCAGGAATAATTTTGTGTCTTATTGGATATAAAAGCTTTACGCCTTTTATAATAATTTTTCTTTTTGAATTATATTTTATATCTGCACCACACTTATTTAAAAATTTTATTAAGTCTAAAATCTCAGGCTCAAGTGCAGCATTACTAATTTTTGTAATACCTTTGGCTAGAACAGCCGCTATAATAATGCTTTCTGTTGCTCCAACGGAAATTAGAGGAAATTTAATATTAGCGCCTGACAAACCTTTTGGTGCACTTGCATCAATATAACCATTCTTTACATTGATTTTCGCACCAAGTTTTTTTAATGCCGCTAAATGTAAATTCACAGGTCTTGCTCCTATGGAGCAACCTCCTGGTAAAGAAACTCTAGCTTTTCCAAATTTTGCTAACAATGGAGCCAGAACTATAACTCCAGCTCTCATAGTTCTCATAATTGAATATGGAGCAAAGTATTTATCTTTATTTTTTTTTGATATTTTTAAGACTTCTTTTTCTTCATTAAACTCAACTTCTCTCCCTAAAACTCTAATTAAATTAATTAAAGTGTAAATATCTTTAACCTGAGGAACATTCTCAAAAAGCACTGTGTCATCAAATAATAGTGACGATATAATAATTGGAAGACTTGCGTTTTTAGAGCCTGAAATAACTACTTCACCAGAGAGTTTCTTTCCTCCCTTAATTAATAGTTTTTGCATATTTAAATTTTTGGAAGTGTAACACCTTTTTGCTTCATATATTTTCCTTTTTTATCAGCATATGAAGTTTCTGGTTCTTGATCGCCTTTTAAAAAAATGAACTGACAAGCTCCTTCATTAGCGTAAATTTTTGCTGGCAGTGTAGTTGTATTTGAAAACTCAAGTGTTACATGTCCTTCCCACTCTGGCTCTAAAGGAGTGACGTTAACAATTATTCCACATCTTGCATAAGTACTTTTTCCAAGACAAATTACCAAAACATCTCTTGGAATCTTGAAATATTCAACTGTTCTAGCTAGTGCAAATGAATTTGGAGGTATTATACAAACATCAGTTTTTCTTGTCACAAAACTATTTTTTGAGAATTTTTTAGGATCTACAAATGCTGAATCTATATTTGTAAATATCTTAAACTCATTAGAAACCCTTGCATCATAACCATAAGACGAAAGTCCATAAGAAATTTTATTTTTTCTCTGTTGTTTTTGAACAAAGGGACTTATCATTTTTTTTTCTAAGGACATTTTTTTTATCCAATGATCAGATAAAA
This sequence comes from Candidatus Fonsibacter sp., assembly GCA_023257975.1. Lineage (GTDB taxonomy): Bacteria > Pseudomonadota > Alphaproteobacteria > Pelagibacterales > Pelagibacteraceae > Fontibacterium > Fontibacterium subtropicum. Next base: position 1,831 of record JALRAW010000097.1, on the reverse strand, counting down.
CACTCATGCTTTTTTTTCTTTAATTTTTTTTAAAAATTCTTTTCGTTTTTTTAAATTTTCTCTAAGGGCTTCTGAAAGACGTTCTTTTTTTAAATCTTTTTGATTATTAATCATCAAAATTAATTTCGAACTATTTATTTGGATTAGTTAAATCATCCAAAGTAATAGGCTTATTAATATCGTGCATTTCTTGTTCAGGTTCTTTTGCGGGTATGGTTGAGGCTCTTTTAGCTTTTCTTAAAGCAAGACGCTCTTTTCTCTTTGCTTCTTTAAGCATGGCTCTTTCTCCACGTTTAGACTTGTAATCATAATGAATACCCATGGGTGAGCCTCCTCCATCAAAAAAATCTAGATATTAAACTTTTTTTAAATTTACAGCTGATGGACCTTTTTTTCCATCTTCGATATCAAATGTAAGAACATCTCCTTCGTCAAGATAATCAATTCCTGCATCTTTAACAGCTGACATATGGACAAATACGTCTTTTTGTTTGTCGTCTCTCTCAATAAAACCGTAGCCTTTGCTACCGTTGAACCACTTTACTTTACCTTTTATACTACTCATCTTGCTTTATATTTACTTTCTTTATTATTTTATTCAATTTGAACACTATTATTCAAAGTGAGACTTGTGTTTAATAGGTATAATAGTCCGTTGTCAAGATTCCAAGATATAGCTTATTTTTCTGGCTAATTTCCTGATAATTTTAATGAAATTATTTAACTAAAAAGTTTTACTTAAAAACAGGTATAAATTACATATTTATTTACAATTTAATTACGCCCACATAGCTTAGTTGGTAGAGCACTTCCATGGTAAGGAAGAGGTGGCCAGTTCGATTCCGGCTGTGGGCACCAAAAATTAATCTTTGTATAACTATTTTATCAAAAATTTAGGCTAAACTTTCTATAGTTTTATAAAAACATTTAAATATAATAAGCCTCATGAATTTAGAAATTAAGGTTCCTGATATAGGGGATTTTAAGAATGTCGAAATTATTGAAGTCTTAGTCAAAGAAGGTGATCAGATTAAAAAGAATGATCCTATTCTCACATTAGAAAGCGATAAATCTAGCGTAGAGGTACCATCTCCGTTTGATGGAAAAATTGCAAGTTTAAAAGTAAAAGTTGGAGATAAGGTTTCGCAAGGATCATTAATTGCAACACTAAGTAATGGGGCTTCCTCAAATATATCTCAAGAAAAATCTATATTACCTGAGACAGAAAAAATCATTCAAGAAGCTGAAAAAGTTTTAAAAAAAAATGAACCTGAAAAAAAAATTATCGAAGAGGAGCCAAAGCAAAGTTTTGAAACAAAAGTTGAATTTAAAAAATTTACTAATTATTCGAGTGAACAAGATAATATCGGTGATGTAGATCCTCAAGAGACCATTGAATGGATTGATTCATTAAATAGTGTTGTTGAAAGAGATGGACCAAAAAGAGCTAATTATCTTCTAGGTAAATTAATTAATCAAGCGTATATCTCCGGCTCAAATTTACCCTATAATCAAAAAACACCTTATATAAACACAATCCCCAGAGAAATGGAAGTAAAGTCTCCTGGAAATCAGGTTATAGAGAATAAAATTAGATCTCTAATTAGATGGAATGCTGCATGTATGGTTGTGCGTGCTAACAAAAAGCTTCCAGAGCTTGGCGGACATATTGCAACCTTTGCCTCTGCAGCAACTTTATATGATGGCGTTTTCAGGTGCGCGTGGAAATTTATCACAAGTTCGACAATTAGTAGGTATGCGTGGTTTAATGTCTGATCCTAGTGGACAAATTATGAATTTACCAATTAAAAAAAATTTTCGCGAAGGTCTA
>JALRAW010000181.1 GCA_023257975.1 Candidatus Fonsibacter sp. | reverse complement strand
AGGGCGGGTCTGGCTCTGCGGTCTAGTAGACCCGGGCCTTCGGCGGGATGTAGGCGATCTCGTTGGTCAGGGTGTAGCTGTGAACCGGCCGGAAGTCGTAGGTCGCCTGGCCGGTGGCGTCGTCGAACCAGGCGAGGGTGTGCTTCATCCTGGGGTCCGTTTTTTTGTTGATCAATAACTTTGCAACTAGGCGCTCTCATTAATGTTGAACGTATTTTTTGAATATCGAATTTCTTTTTAAACTCCACATTTACAGTTTCTGAATGAGAAACAAGTACTGGAACACGCACACACGTTGCTGTTAATTTAATATTCTTATCTAATATCTTTTTTGTTTCATTTTCCATTTTCCACTCTTCTTTTGTAGATCCATCTTTCATAAAAACATCAATATGCGGAATAACATTAAAAGCTATTTGCTTAGTAAATTTTTTTGATCTAATTTTTTTTCCTCTCAAATAATCTTTTGTCTGAGAAATTAATTCATCCATAGCAGCTTTTCCTGCTCCTGATACTGATTGATAAGTTGATGTTACAACTCTTTTAATCTTAAATTTGTCATGAAGAGGTTTTAAAGCAACAACTAACTGGGCTGTTGAACAATTTGGATTAGCAATAATATTTGTCTTTTTATAATCTTTAATTGCATGTTCATTCACTTCTGGAACGATCAATGGAATGTTTTTAAATGATCTAAAATAACTTGAGTATTCAATTACAATCGAATCTTTTGCAATTTTTGGCGCCCAAGTTTTTGCAAGTTTTGATCCTGCACAAAAAAAAGTAATATCTGCCTTCCTAAAATCAAAATCTTCTAAGCTTCTTACTTCAATATTTTTATTTCTAAATTTAACAAATTTTCCAACACTTTTTTTAGAAGCTAACAAATAAAGTATATTTACTGGAAATTTTCTTCTTTCTAAAACTTCAATTGTTTTTCTACCTGCATTTCCTGTGCTTCCTACAATTGCAATATTTGTTCTCATTATTTTAGTTTAGATATAACTAAATCTCCCATTTCCGAAGTTGAAACTTTTTTCTGACCTTTTTCCATTATATCTTGGGTTCTGTAACCATCTCTAAGAACATTCTTAACTGACTGATCAAGCATATCTGCTTCTTTATCCATATCAAATGAATAACGTAATGCCATAGAAAAACTTAAGATTGAGGCAAGTGGATTTGCAATATTTTTACCTGCTATATCCGGTGCAGAACCATGACAAGGTTCATACATTGATTTAAATTTTCCATCTTTATTTTTTCCGCTTAAAGATGCTGAAGGCAACATACCTAGTGAACCCGTTAACATTCCAGCTTCATCTGAGAGCATGTCACCAAATAGATTATCAGTTACGATCACATCAAATTGTTTAGGATTTCTAACTAATTGCATTGCACAATTATCTGCTAACATATGACTTAACTCTACATCTTTAAATTCTTTTTTATGTATTTCTTCTACCACTTCTCTCCATAACAAACCTGCTTCCATAACATTAGATTTTTCACATGAAGTAACTTTATTGTTTCTTTTTCTTGCAAGTTCAAAAGC
>JALRAW010000177.1 GCA_023257975.1 Candidatus Fonsibacter sp. | reverse complement strand
GTTTATTTTGATTAAATATATACTCTTCGACCTCGATGAAACCATACATATCGCTTTGATAAATTTGTTTAGCAAAAATCTCGTAAATTTCCCCGAGTTGCATAAAAATTATTTTATATGTCGTCTTTTTCTTCATTTAATAAATTCCTGTTTAACAATTTTTAAACCAAAGCCATCTAGGCCTATAATATTTTTCTTTGATTTAGATATTAAAATCATTTTTTTTATATTTAAACTTCTCAAAATTTGAGCGCCAATACCGTAATTTCTTAAACTAATTTCTTTTTTATTATCTAGATTATTTTTAATTATTTCATCTCTAATAATAATCAAAATACAATTCTTATATTTTTTATAATAATGAAGTGTCTTATTAATAGATAGATTTTCTTTATTTTTCGATAAAAAACTGGTTACAATATTTGAAGATATTACTCTAACTCTTGGTACTATTTTTTTATCATGAGTTTTGACTAAGGCAATATGCTCTTTCCCATCTAATTTATTCTCATAAATTTTAACTTGATACACATCATTTTTTCCAATCTTAACTTGTTCAATTCTTTTAAGTTTTATTAAACTTTCTTTTTTTAATCTGTAAGCAATTAAATCTTCAATTCTTGCGATATTTAAATTAAATTTTTTGGCATAATTAATTAAGTTCTTCCCTTTCGCCATTGAACCATCAGTATTCATTATTTCGCAAATAACACCGCTTGGACCGCAACCAGAAAGTTTTGCTATGTCAACGGATGCTTCAGTGTGACCAGCTCTTTCGAGAACACCTCCATCTTTCGCAATTAATGGAAAAATATGTCCTGGCGTTGATATATCTTTAGCAGTAACATTTTTTTTAATTGCAGTTCTGATTGTATGAGCCCTGTCCTTTGCAGATATCCCTGTTGTGACACCTTTTCTCGCTTCTATAGAAATAGTAAAGGCGGTTTGTAATCTAGAAGAATTTCTGCTTGGCATGAGTGATAAGTTAAGAGCTTTAGCTTTATTTTTATCGATAGCTAAACAAATCAAACCTCTACCATGTGTTGCCATAAAATTGATTTTTTTATGGTCAATCTTAGATGCGGGAATAACAAGATCCCCTTCATTTTCTCTATTTTTATCGTCTACTAAAATAAAAATTTTTCCTTTTTTTGCATCTTGAATAATTTTTTTTATTGAAGAAAACATATTTATTTTTTTAATAAGGTTTTAGCTATTAAATCAATTTCAACATTTACATAATCATTGATTTTTAATTTTAATAAATTTGTATTTTGAAGTGTATGAGGAACGATCACAACTTTAAATTTATAATTAAAAATTTTAGCAATCGTTAAAGAAATTCCGTTAATTGCTATAGATCCCTTTTCAATTAAAAATTTTTTAAATTTCTTTGGAATATTAAAAAAAATATTCCATGATTTTGGATTGTCAGAATTTATATTTAAAACTTTGATTGTAGTATCAACATGTCCTTGAACAAAATGACCTGCTATCTCATCACCATATTTCATTGATTTTTCTAAATTAATTATATCTCCTGATTTTAAGTGCTTAAATGCAGATGTTAAGATTGTATGTTTTGATAAATAAAAAAATAATTCATTTTTTTTCTTATTTTTTTTTATTTTGGTTAACGTTAAACAAACGCCAGAGCAAGAAATAGAAGTACCAATATCCCTTTTATTAAAATTTAAATTAGAAATAATAGATAAAAAATAACCACTATTTTTTTTTTTAAGTTCTTTAATTACACCTGTATTTTTTATTATTCCAGTAAACATAAAATTTTTATTTTTTAAAAACAGTTAAATTATTATTTTTTAAATAAATCTGGTGAAATTTATTTTTATTTTTAAATTTTTTTAACAAAATCATATTAATATTTTTAAAAGAATGAGACATTTTTTTACTTATAGTTTGATCATTTTTAAAAAAATAAAAAATGTCTATTAAATTATGATCAATAAATTTCCTAATCGTGTTATAGCCTCCTTCAATTAGCACGTTCTTGTAACCCAATAGTCCAATGGTAACTAGGATTTCTTTGCAATTTTGTTCATTTTTTTTATCAAAAGGTAAATATATTAAGTAAATATTTTTTTTTTTTAGATAATTAATTTTATTTTTATTTTTATTTGTATAAAAAATATAAGTCTTAATTTTTTTAGCAGATAAAACTAATTTTGAATTTTTGTTAATTTTAAGATTTGGGTCTATTATAAAACGCGCAGGACTCAATTGCTCCAGTCCGTTAATTCGACAATTTAATAATGGATTATCTTTATTATGTGTATGCACTCCAATTAAAATAGCATTTATTTCCGAACGCAGAATATGCGTTAATTTTTTGGAATAAGTATTTGTTATCTGAGGTTTATCTTTTATAAAGGAGTAATAGTTTTTTGATGTTGCAATTTTTGCATAAACTTTTGGTAAAAAATTTTTATTAAAATCATTATACGTTTTATAAAAACAATTTTTATAAATATTATCAATTTTCCTAATTTTTATTTTTTTATTTTGTAAAAACTCAAGACCTTTGCCTTGAACTCTAGGATCATCATCAGTTTCGGAATAATATAAATTTTTTATTTTTTTATTAATAATAGCTTTTGTACAAGGTGGATTTTTTCCTTGGTGATGACATGGTTCTAGTGAAACATAACAATCTAAATTATTATTTTTTTTTAAATTAACTAAAGCTGCATATTCAGCATGAGGACTACCTCCAATACCGGTTACCCCATAAGATAATATTTTATTTTTTTTACATACTAAACAACCCACTGAAGGATTAACACCTGTCATGTTGTTATGAATATTGGCTAAATTAAAAGCCAACTTCATAAAATAAGACTTTAAAAACTTAGTATTATTTTTTTGAAGGAACATTAAGTTGGTCTACAAATTGCTCAAAATCTTTTGCCTCTTTAAAGTTTGTATATACAGAAGCGAAGCGAACATAGGCAACAGGATCAAGTTCTTTTAGACCTTCCATTACATATTTTCCGATTGTACTAGATAATATTTCCGCCTGTCCCAAATCTTCTAAATTTCTATAAATTTTAGAAATAAATTTTTCTATAGTGTCGCTATCAACTGGTCTTTTTCTTAACGCAATATTAATAGATTTTGCCAATTTTTCCCTATCAAATGCAGACTTTCTTCCATTTTTTTTAACAACAATTAATTCTCTTAATTGAACTCTTTCAAATGTTGTAAATCTTTGCTTACAACTACACTCTCTTCTTCTTCTAATGACAGTTCCGTCCTCAGTGGGTCTTGAATCAATAACTGAAGTTTCTTTTTCTTTACAAAATGGACAAATCACAAAAATTAAAAGTTATAAATTGGAAAAGATGCGCACAAACTTTTTACTTTTTCTTGAACTTCTTTTTCTATTTTATCACTATTCTTATTAATTAACCCTTTTAAAACTTGATCAATTAAAATTCCTACAGTTTTAAATTCATTTAAAGAAAATCCCCTTGTAGTACATGCTGGCGTTCCAAGTCTTATGCCTGAAGTAATCCATGGTTTTTGATCATCGTAAGGAATCCCGTTCTTATTACATGTGATATTGGCTCTACCTAAAGAGTCTGAGGCATCTTTTCCGGTTAATTTGAAGGGTCTTAAATCGATAAGAATTAAGTGCGTATCTGTACCGCCTGAGAAAATTGTATAACCTAAATTTTTTAATGTTTCTGAAAGTATTTTTGCATTTGCTACAACAGATTTTGTATAAGATTTAAAATCATTTGATAAAGCTTCTTTAAAACAAACAGCTTTAGCTGCTATCACGTGCATTAATGGTCCTCCTTGCAGTCCAGGAAAAACAGCAGAATTTATTTTTTTTGCTAATTCTTCATTATTCGTAAGAATTAATCCACCTCTTGGTCCTCTTAAAACTTTATGGGTCGTTGAAGTAACTACATCTGCATATTCAATTGGATTTGGATAAACTCCTCCAGCTACTAAACCTGAAAAATGCGCCATATCAACCAACAAGTAAGCGCCTACTTGTTTTGCAATATCTTTAAAAATTTTAAAATCGATTATTCTAGAATAAGCGCTACCTCCTGCGATGATTAATTTTGGCTTATGTTTAACTGCTAAATCTTTAACTGCATCATAATCAATTAAGCCGTTATCTTTTCTAAC
>JALRAW010000060.1 GCA_023257975.1 Candidatus Fonsibacter sp. | reverse complement strand
GCGCCACGGCCAGTCGCGTCACGTCTCACAACACGTTGTTGAAGAGGATGAATATGGTCCCAAGAAAGGTGTGAGGTGTCTGATTTGCAAAACACTTTTCTGTGATAAGTCGGGCTATAACAAGCATTTGAGGCGAGGCGATTGTGGAAGTGAACGTTCATTTCGAATCGTTCATAAAAGGACGTTTGTTGATGAAGAAGAAGATTTAATTGCAAGAGCGATTAGAGATTTTTACACTAAAGATATCGATAATATTATCGTTGATGGTGACAAGGCTTTTGAAGCTGCAAAAAAATATGCAAAAAAAATCTCAAGTACCCATGTAAAAAATATTAAAAAATATAAGGGAAAGATTCCTATATTCCATCATTATAATATTGAAAAATATTTAAATTCAATCTTTGAACCTAGAATAGAATTAAGATCCGGAGGCTATATAATCATCAGTCCAACAGAAGCTTTAGTTTCAATCGATATTAACTCAGGTAGATCCACTAGAGAAAGAAATGTTGAAAAAACAGCTTTGACAAATAATTTAGAAGCAGCAGAAGAGATCGCAAGACAAGTTAAATTGAGAGATTTGGCTGGTCTTATTGTTATAGATTTTATCGACATGGAAAATTATTCCAATAAACGTTTAGTTGAGAGAAAACTAAGAGAGTCATTAAAAAACGATAAGGCAAGAATCCAATTTGGAAGAATAAGTAATTTTGGTCTTCTTGAAATGACAAGACAAAGACTAAGAGAGAGTTCAATTAAATGGGAAATTCAATTATCAGTGGACTCATTTGCTCTTAAAATAATTAAATTATTAGAAGAAAGAGCCTTCAGTAATCCTAAAATTAAAATCATAGACTTAAGTTTATCAAAAAAAATAATTGATATAATCAATAATAATTATTCAACTGAACTCAAATTCTTTAAGGACAAATATAAATTCAAAATTAATTTAATTCAAAATTCTGAATTTTTAAGCAACGAATTTTTATTTAGTTTTTATGATTCTAAAAAGAAACTAATTAACGAATTTAATGGCACTGAAATTAAAGAACCCTCTTTAAAAGAAAATCAAGTAAGTTCTTCTATAGAAGAAACTAAAGATAATTCAGAACAAAAAGAAGAAATTTCTGAAGAAAAAAAATATAATGGATACAAAGATAAAAGAAAAAAATTCTTTAGTAAAAATAGATTTAAAGAAAATAAAAGACCTAAAAAAAAAGAAACTGAACCTACTAAAGAAATAATTTAATTACTCAATAAGTCCTTCAAATGGACTTGATGGATTTGCAGTTACTTTTTTCTTAATTCTTCCTGCAATAAAAGATTTTCTTCCTGCAATCACTGCATCCTTCATAGCCTCGGCCATTAAAATTGGATTTTTAGCCTCAGCTACTGCGGTATTAATTAAAACTCCATCACAACCTAATTCCATTGCAATAGCAGCATCGGAAGCGCAACCTATTCCTGCATCAACAATAACTGGTACTTTAGATTGTGTCTTAATAATTGATATATTAAATCTATTTTGAATTCCTCTTCCTGAACCAATGAGTGATCCAAGAGGCATAATAGCTGCTGCTCCCATATCCTCTAATTGTTTACAAAGTATAGGATCATCTGATGAGTAAACCATAACTTCAAAATTTTCTTTTTTTAAAACTTTTAAAGCTTCAATAGTTTCAATCATATTTGGATATAAAGTTTCTTTATCTCCAAGCACCTCTAATTTTACAAGATTCCATCCTCCTGCATCTCTAGCTAATCTTAAAGTCCTTAGTGCCTCTTCTGCCGTGTAACAGCCTGCAGTATTTGGAAGATAAGTAATTTTTTTAGGATTTAAAAAATCAACCAGCATAGGTTCTTTTGGATTTGTAACGTTCACTCTTCTTACTGCAACAGTTACAATTTCAACTTCAGCAGCTTGAATTGCTTTTGCTGTTTCTTCAAAACTTTTATATTTTCCTGTTCCAAGAATAAGACGGGATTTATATTTTTTTCCAGAAATAATTAAATCTTGCAATTAACCGCCTCCTATAAAGTGAACAATCTCAACTCGATCTTTAGCTGATAATAATTTTTTAGCATAATTATCTCTTGGTACGACTTCTTCATTAATTTCTATAGCTACTTTTTTTTCTGAAATGGACAATGTCTCTAACAAAGAAATTATATTAGTTTTTTCTTTTATATTATAAGGTTTTCCATTCAAAAAGATTTGTATCATGTTGGATTTAGGCTATTTTTAAATTATAACATATCACTTTCTTATATGAATATAGTAATTATTAATGGTCCAAATCTTAATCTTTTAGGTGAAAGAGAGCCTAAGATTTATGGAAAAGAAACTCTTAAATCGATTGAGAAGAAATGCAAAGACCATGCTAAAAAAAATAAAATTAAAGTAGATTTTTTTCAGTCTAATATTGAAGGTGAAATCGTAACTAAGATTCAAAAATCTAGAGATAAATTTGATGGTTTAATAATTAATGCTGCAGCCTTTACTCATACATCAGTTGCAATTTTAGATGCTTTAAATCTTGTTAAAATACCTAAAATAGAAATTCATATATCGAATATTTTTCATCGAGAAGAATTTCGTCATAAGTCATTAATTAGTAGCGCAGTTAATGGTATAATTTGCGGCTTAGGATCTTATGGTTATATTTTAGCAATAGACGCTATTAAAAAAATAATTAAAGATAACAAATAATGAAAATTGATAAAAAAATTATTAAAGAACTTTCGGATTATTTAGACGAATTTAATTTAACTGAAATTGAATATTCTGAAAATAACGTAAAGTATAAAGTTAGCAAATCTAACAAAGGCATTGTTCATGAACAAATCATATCAAATGATACTCAATCAAAATCATCGTCTCCTATTTCCTCGCCTGCTGCTACTAACAATATAAATAAAGCTAATATTATTAAGTCTCCTATGGTTGGAACTGCTTATCTGGCTCCAGAACCCGGTGCAAAACCATTTGTAACAGTTGGGACTAACATTAAGAAAGGTCAAACAATTATTATTATTGAAGCGATGAAAACTATGAACCATGTTCCATCTACTAAAGATGGGGTGGTTAAGAAAATATTAGTAACCGATGGTGAAGCAGTAGAATTTGATCAGGACTTAATCCTAGTCGAGTAAATGATTAAAAAAATACTTATAGCAAATAGAGGCGAAATAGCCGTACGAGTGATACGAGCTTGTAAGGAACTTGAAATTGCAACTGTTGCTGTGCACTCCACCGCTGATAATGAGTCTATGCATGTTAGGCTTGCTGATGAAAGTATATGTATTGGATCTCAAAAGGCTCAAGATAGTTATCTAAATATTCCCTCTTTAATATCAGCCATAGAAATTACAGGTGCAGATGCCGTTCACCCTGGTTATGGATTTCTATCTGAAAACTACAAATTTGCAGAAATCTTAGAACAGCACAAAATTAAGTTCATAGGTCCAAGCTCAGAACTGATTAGAAAAATGGGTGATAAGATTGAAGCTAAAAAAATAGCAAAAAGTTTAGGTCTTCCAATTGTCTCTGGTTCTGAAACGGGAATTAAAGAAGTTAGTGAAGCTATAAAAATATCAAAACAAATAGGTTTTCCCGTGCTTATTAAAGCAGCTGGTGGTGGTGGTGGAAAGGGAATGAGAATTGTTCATTCTGAAGATAAATTAGAAGAAAATATTAAAATTGCCCAAACAGAAGCTAAGAAATTCTTTAATAATGAAGAAGTTTTTATTGAAAAATTTTTTGAAAATCCAAG
>JALRAW010000001.1 GCA_023257975.1 Candidatus Fonsibacter sp. | reverse complement strand
TATCATTACGCAACAGTAATTTTAATTGGGTTAATATTGATCATATCTTTTTTAATTATTATCTAACATGAACTTTCCAATTTTATCATTCTTAACTTTCTTCCCATTGATTGGAGTAATTTTTATTTTACTAAGACGTGGAACTGAGGAAGTTGTTGTGCGTTCATCAAAGAATATTTCAATCTTAGTTTCTGTTATTAATTTTATTGTATCATTATTTTTATGGAGCAAATTTGATCCAACAAATGCTGGCTTTCAATTTATTGAAGAAACACAATGGATTAAGAATTTTGTATCTTACAAAATGGGTATTGATGGAATTTCAATATTCTTGGTTTTGCTTACGACTTTTATTTCTCCACTTTGTATTTTTGCAGCCATTAATAGTTTAAAAAAAAGAATTAAGGAATTTTTAATTGCAATTTTGATCATGCAGACTTTTATGATCGGAGTATTTTGTGCTTTAGATTTATTCTTGTTCTTTTTATTCTTTGAAGGCGGACTTATTCCAATGTTTTTAATTATTGGTATTTGGGGTGGAGAAAGACGTGTTTATTCAGCTTTAAAATTCTTTTTATATACGTTTTTAGGCTCAATTTTCATGCTGATTGCAATCATAGCCATCTATTGGAACATGAACACTTTAGATTTAGTTAAATTAACGGGATCAAAAATTCCTGAAAATTTACAATATTGGCTTTGGTTAGGTTTTTTTATTTCTCTAGCCGTAAAACTTCCAATGTGGCCGTTCCATACATGGTTGCCCGATGCCCACGTTGAAGCCCCAACGCCAGGATCTGTAATCCTTGCTGCAATTTTACTTAAAATTTCTGGATATGGATTTATTAGATTTTCACTTGGATTATTTCCAATCGCCTCTCATTACTTTGCAAACTTTGTATTCGTATTAAGTGTGGTGGCAATTATTTATGCATCTTTAGTAGCTCTAATGCAAAAAGATATGAAAAAACTAATCGCTTACTCATCTGTTGCGCATATGGGTTATGTTACTATTGGAATTTTTTCATTTACTAAACAAGGAATAGATGGTGCGATCTTTCAAATGATTAGCCATGGATTAATTTCTTCATCACTATTCTTATGCGTTGGTGTTTTATATGACCGTGTTCATAGTAGATTAATTCAAGATTATTCAGGTGTTGTAAATATTATGCCAAAATTTGCTTTAGTATTTATATTCTCATCCCTAGCAAACGTAGGTCTGCCAGGCACAAGTGGATTTGTTGGAGAGTTTTTAACTTTAATTGGAACTTTTAAAGTAAATTATATTGTATCCATACTTGCGGCAACGGGAGTTATTTTGTCTGCAGCCTATTCATTGTGGCTATGCAAAAGAGTTATATTTGGTGAGTTTAAAGTTAACAATCATGGTGAGAAATTATTAGACTTAGATGCAACCGAATTAGTTATTTTGTTCACATTAATGATTTTAACAATTGTTTTTGGTGTTTATCCAAATTTAATTTTAGAACCAATTTCATCTTCAGTAGATTTGGCTGTTAAAAATATAGGAGCTATTAAATGAAAAATATTTTTCCAGAACTACTAATATTATTAAGCTCATTCTCTTTATTAATCGTTGGAGTTTTTTCTAAAACTTTTAATAAAATTATTAATTATATTATTGCTCTAGTATTAGCTGCTTTAATTTTTGTGGTTTATTTAAATTTTTCTGGATCTGCGACTTTATTTGGAAATAGTTACACTATTGATCCGTTATCAAACTTTATGAAAATTTTAGTTTTGATTTCAGTTTTGTTTACGATGTTAATTTCAAATACTTATCTTGAAAAATTAAATATCGCTAAATTTGAATATCCTATTGTTCTATTGCTTTCGACACTTGGAATGTTTGTGATGATAAGCGCTAATAACTTGATTGTTTTTTATTTAGGATTAGAGCTTCAATCCTTATGTCTTTATGTGCTTGCAGCAATTAATACTAAGTCAGTTAAATCTTCAGAAGCTGGCTTAAAATACTTTGTTTTAGGCTCCTTATCTTCAGGTCTTTTATTATATGGATGTTCACTAGTTTATGGTTTTACAGGTTCAGTGGATTATTCAGAAATTGCAAAAGTTGCAACTGAACAAAGTGGGGCTTTAAAATTTGGATTAGTTTTTATTCTGTGTGGAATTGCTTTTAAAATATCAGCAGTTCCATTCCATATGTGGGCTCCGGACGTATATGAAGGATCACCTACATCTGTCACAACATTCTTTGCTATGGCACCTAAAGTTGCAGCTATTGCAGCTTTAATTAAATTTTTAAATGTTCCTTATGCAAATTTTATTAATGAATGGAGGACAATTATTATAGTTTTATCCATTGCATCAATGTTTCTTGGCGCTGTTGCTGCAATCGGACAGAGTAATTTAAAACGACTGATGGCTTATAGTTCAATTGGTCATGTTGGCTTTATTCTTGCGGGACTTGCAATTGCAACACCTCAGTCATTAAGTGCCGTTTTAGTTTATATCGTAATCTATGTGTTTATGAATATCGGTGTGTTTGCATGCATTATGTCTTTAAATAGAAATGGGGTTTATTTTGAAAATATTTCTGATCTATCGGGACTTTCAAAAAATCATCCACTTATTGCAGTTTGTTTAACAATATTAACTTTTTCATTAGCAGGAATTCCTCCGCTAGCAGGTTTTTTTGCTAAATTTTATATTTTTTTATCAATCATCCAGCAAAAAATTTATTATTTAGCAATTGTTGGACTTTTATCTGCTGTAATCGCAGCATTCTATTATCTGCGAATTATTAAAGTTATTTACTTCGATGCCGCAAAAGAGAGCTATGACAAAAAATCTAATTATGGTTTGAAATTTTCACTTATTTTATCAACGATTGTGATATTATTTTATTTCATTGACCCATCCTCACTTAATACAATTGTAGAAAGTATTACAAAAAACATAAAATAGATGAGTCTACCTATTTTTAATTTTACAAAAATAGAGAGCACCAATAATTTTGCAAGATCATTAATTACTGAACATAAAATTTTTAAAGGGATTGTTATTGCGGATGAACAAACAAAGGGTCGCGGTAGATACGGAAACAAATGGGTCTCCCCAAAAGGAAATTTATATTTTACAATTTTTTTTCCAATTTTAAAATCTAATTTAAAAAAAATTCAGTTTCTTGTTCAATTGCAAATTAGAAATATTCTTAAAAATTATAATATTAAAAATATTACTCTAAAGTGGCCAAATGATCTTTATATAAAAAATAAAAAAGTTTGCGGAATTCTTCAAGAAAGTATTGTTTTTGGTAAGTTTTATTTAATCATTGGCATTGGTATTAATATAAGATCTTCTCCAAAGATTAAAAATTATCCAACAACTTATTTAAATAATGAAACAAAAAAAAAAATTAACCTAAATGAATTAGTTGAAAAGCTTAAAAAAGCTTTTCTAACCAATATTATTGATAAAAAATATTCATTTAAAACGATCGCTAAAGATTGGAATAAATATGCTTTTAATAAAAATAAGTTTATAAATTTCAAAATAAACAATAAGATTTATAAGGGAATTTTTAAGGGTATTAATAACAACGGTGCTTTGATTTTAGAGCACAATAATCACAAAGATTATTTTACATATGGTAGCCTAGTTTGAATTATTTGATTATCGACATCGGCAATACAAACATCGATTTTGTTAATTTTAATAAGCTGACAAATAAGTATTCCAATCCCTTCACCGTAGATACTTCAGATGTTTTAAAAAATCGATTTAATAATATTAATAAAAAAATTAAAAATAATTTTTATAGAGGAGCTTTATGCTCAAGTGTCGTACCCAATGCATTTAATAAATTAAAAAAAATATTTGGATACAGCCAGATGTCCAAAAGTTACCCGCCAACACGATACTCCTTTGCCACATGGCTTCATTCCAACCAGTGATGACTGTGCAACTACCGATGCGGGATGCACCGAGCTATCTACGGGGTTCAACATCGACTTT
>JALRAW010000127.1 GCA_023257975.1 Candidatus Fonsibacter sp. | reverse complement strand
GATCCTCTTGGCCGCTCCGCATGGTGGTCGCGCCTATCCGGATGGATTGCGGGACACTCTCCGGGATCCAGATTGCATAATCCGCCTGGAGGACAGGTTCGCGGACGAACTTGCGCGTCAGGTTGCGGAACTGACGGGTGCAGCGTTGCTTGTCGCGCACACGCCGCGCGCGATTATCGATCTCAACCGCGCCCCCGACGATGTCGACTGGTCGATGATCATGGGGGCCAAACCACGCAAGAACGTGCATTCGCTCGCCAATCGCCGTGCACGCAGCGGGCTCGGCCTCGTGCCGCGCAGGCTGCCCGGGCTCGGGGAAATCTGGAAGCAGCCGCTCGAGAGAAGCGAACTCGATCGCAGGATCGAGACGGTTCACCGGCCATACCATGCAGCGCTTGGTCGCACTCTTATTAGTACAGTTTGTTTATTTGGAGTGATTATTTTTTACATTGTTACAAATCTTATACGAAATAAAGTTAATGAATTAGTTTCAATTCAAAAAAGTAAAAAAAAGTCTAAATCTTTTTCTCGAAAATCTTAAGTTCTTTTTTATCTAAACCCAACACATTTTTAGAAGTTGAATAACTAAATCCGGCCCTAGCTAGTACCCCAGTATCTTTTGTATAAAAAATCTCTCTATTCGCATCGGGACGATAAGGCCCTATTCTTCTTCTTCTACAAACTCTGATTGCCGCATAAAAATCAGGATCAACATTGTCTTTTTGAATATCACTCATTGTCTTTTTTAATAACTCTCCATCAATACCTTTTTGAGCTAAATTCATTCTAATTTTGTTTAGTGAATAACCTTTTTTTAAATAATTCTTTGATTTTATTTCAGAATAAATCGTATCATTTATAACTCCGATATTTTCAAGGTTTTCAATGACTATATCTATTTCTCTTAAAATACTTTCCTTATCCTTATGTAAATAATCAGTATCAAGTACTTTTCTGTATAAATAAATTCTAAGATCTTTTTTTGAGGGTTGATATTTATCAAGATATTTTAAAGACAACTCCTTAATATCTTCTCTGCTATTTATTGATTGTTTTGCAGATTTATTGAATCTCATATAATAATCGTTACTAACACATGCTTAACACTTTAAAAGATTTTTTTACCCTTGAAATGATTTATCATTTCACAAATATCGGAGTTATCCCATTATGGATTCTTTTGGCTTTTTTACCAGGTTGGAATGGAACTAAAGTTTTAATTAACAGTATACTAGTTCCATTAATATTAGGTTTTACTTATTTTTATGTTTTTTATATTTATATAAATACTTCAGAGGGAATATTTTCCAACATTTTAGACAAGGGGAAAACATTTGAACTCTATATGGGAATTGATCAGCTTAAAAAAATCTTAAGCGATAAAAACGTGTTATTATTATTTTGGATACATTTCTTAACTGCAAATCTTGTACTAGGCGCATGGATTGCTACAGATGCAGCCAAAAATAAAGCTCTTCAATTTATAGTACTGGTTCCTTTAGTTCTTACTTATTTTGTAGGACCTATTGGTCTTGGTGTTTATTTAATCTTGAGACTTCTAGCTGCACAAAAATTAAAATTATTTGATTAACTCTGAGTAGCTAATAATTTATTTCAGAGTTATAAATAACTATGAAAAAAATAGATTTCTACTTTGATTTTGGAAGTCCTTATTCATATTTAGCACACACACAAATGAAAAAATTTGAAAAAGAAACTGGTGAAAAAGTAAATTACATGCCCGTTTTGGTCGGAGGTCTTCATAAATTAGCCGGGATTACAGCTCCAGCATTTATTCCACTAAAAGCTAAATACTTAATCAAAGACTGCAAACTTTGGGCTGATAAATATAAAGTCAAATATCAATTCAACCGATATTTTCCAATAAAAACAGTGAACTTAATGCGATCTGCTCTGGTTGCTGAGAAGGATAATTTTTTAAGATCTTTTGTTGATAAAGCTTTTAATGCAGTTTGGGTTGATTCATTAAATATGAATGACGATGAAGTCTTTTTAAAATTTATTAAAGAGCAAGATATAAATTCTGATTTATTTTCACTGAAATATAATGATCCTGTTATTAAAAATGAACTTATCAAAAGAACGGATGAATC
>JALRAW010000035.1 GCA_023257975.1 Candidatus Fonsibacter sp. | reverse complement strand
CTTTCTATGAATATATTTTGTTTATTCCGAAAATTAATAGAAATTATTTGATTGATGCTGAGCTAAATGTCTATGGATATGAAAATATAAAAGCAAATCAAAAAAAGCGGATAGAAAGAAAACTTATGCAACTTATTCTCGATTAACGGAGCGACGAGGATTAGACCCAAAGTAGCCAAGAAAGATAACTGGAAACCAACATCGTAAACCAATAAAAATGGATTAATGATAATCATTATATAACTCTTTATATTTCTTATTTTTTTCTACAAATTCTTTAGGTACTAGTTTTTCAAGTTTTATAATTTCATTTTTATAATTTTGAATTTTTTCTTTTAATTCAGATATTTTTTTTTCACTTTTCGCTTGTTTAATGTCTTTTTCAATTTCAATAATTTTTTTATTAATATCTAGAATTTTTGATTGATTTTTTCTAGCAGCTATATGAATGTCATAATAATCTTTTGAAAAAGTATCTAATATTTTTTTCTTTTCCTGTGCGTTCTTTACTAAATCTAAAGCTATTAATGATTTGGTAAAATGATCATTTAATATTTCTTTTTTATTATCAGGCAATGAATCAAGATTTAATTTTTTTGCATTATCAATTGCAATTTTTATTTTTGCTCCATCTTTGTCATAAAGATTAAAGGTGTAATCTATTAAACATCTTTCTAGTCGAGGATTTGTTGGAGGAGGCGACAATTCTGAAGTTAAATAGCTTCGCGTAGGAATATAGTTTGACAATGATGGCCAGTAACAAGTGATAAATAATCCTATTAATTGTAAACATATAAAGGGCACTGCTCCTTTCCATATATCTAAAGTTGTTATTGAAGGCGGCGCAACTCCTCTTAGGTAAAATAAAGAAAACCCAAATGGTGGAGTTAGGAATGAGGTTTGCATATTTACGCCAACCATCACTCCAAACCAAAGAGCTGTTACGTTTGCCTCAGGATTTGCAAGTAAAATTGGCGCAATTATCGGAACAACAATTACCGCAATCTCAATGTAATCAATAAAAAAACCTAATATAAATATTATAAACATTACGACCCAAAACTGTGTCCAGAAACCACCAGGAAGATCCTTTAAAAAATTTGTTATAACTTCGTCCCCACCAAAACCTCTAAATGCCGCTGTTAGCATTGCTGCCCCAATTAAAATGATAAAAACCATGGTTGTTGTTAGAGCTGTTTCAGTAGTAACGTATTTTAAAATATCTTCTGTTTTATAAACTCTCCAAAAACTCCAAATTAAAGAAATAACAAGTGCGATAACAAATAATGTGCTAACTACAATTCCTATTAGCTGATAATTATTTGTAATATTTTTAATATTTAAATTTAAGCTAAAATGTAAAATTAGTATTCCAATACTTGAAATTGTTGCGATTATTGTTGGGGTATAAGTATGTTTTTTATTTGGATGAAGTTTATAACTCGCCATTACTGTAGAACCAAGTGCACCAATCGCACCAGCCTGGTTTACTGTTGTAACCCCAAATAAAATTGATCCCAATACAATAAAAATTAACAATACTGGAGGAATTAATGTTGAGGATACTTTTATCCAAAACTCTTTATCGAAACCCTTTTTATTTGGAATTGCAGGAGCAGAGTTTTTAATAAATATTGCATGAATTAATACATAAGCTGCATATAAAAAAACTAAAATTAGTCCTGGAATAATTGCACCAAGAAACATTTCGCCAGCACTAGTTGATTCTACATTTAGAAAACTAGGCATTAAAGATTCACCCGTAAGCCCTTGATATAAATTTTTTCTAATATTATCTGCAATATCTGATGCATTAGAGAGTTGATCCGCAACTATAATAAGCACAACGGATGGAGGGATAATTTGTCCTAAAGTTCCTGAAGCTGTTATTATTCCTGTAGCTAAATTTTTATTATATTTAGCCTTAAGCATGGAAGGTAAAGAAATTAGTCCCATGGCAATAACTGTTGCACCTACAATTCCTGTAGTTGCCGCTAATAAACCGCCAACTAAAACTACAGAGATTCCTAGTCCTCCGGGAATACTTCCAAATAGCTGGCCCATAGTATTTAATAAGTCTTCAGCTATTTTTGAACGCTGCAGAATCAATCCCATATAAATAAATAATGGAATTGCAATTAAAGTATCTCTATTAACGTCCCAATATGCGCCTCTAAAATTATTAATACCAACACTTATCCATTCTGCTGGACCTTCATTAATAAAATAAGCATGGGTGTTTCCTTCAAAAATAAATCCTAGCAATGCTGCTATAGCAATTGCTATAACTCCAGCTCCGGGCAATGCAAATCCAACAGGAAAACCTGTGCCAAGAGCTGCCATCATAATTAAAACGAGAATTAATATAAAAAGTACTTCCATTTATAATTTTAATTTTTTTTGTAAATTTTATTTGCGTTAAATAGAATGTAGCTTGCAAATTGTATAATCATAGTAACAGCAAACACACCTAAAAAAGCTGCCATCATATATTTTACATAAAGACCTGCTGTTGCTTGACTTGTAACTTCAAAATTAACAATTGGTGAGTTAATAGTGCTAGATCTTCCATCCATTCCGTAAATCATTACTAATGCACATAGCGGAATACCAAAAAAAGTTGAACCTATAATATTTAATAGTGCCTGAGTTTTTTCTTTTGCTCGAGCAAACAAAATATCGACACGCACATGACCTTCTTTAATCTTGGCGATAACTTTATTTTCAGTCGCTTCGTAAGGTTCAGGCAGCCAATTAGCTGGATCGCGGAAGACAACGACATCGCCACGATTAATTGCCTTGGAAATAAATGGAATCTTGTTGACTGCAACGCGATCACTAATCTGAAGTGTGTTCTCCATTGACCCAGATGGGATGAAGAAGAATTGAACAAGGAAAGTCTTGATCAGAAGTGAGACAGCGAGCGCGACGATTATGAGAATCGGGAACTCACGAAGAGCCGAGCCCTTGCGTGACATGTGAAGAGAGTGAGTTACTTTTACTTAGACTCTTCAGTTGCTTCTGTAGCAACTTCTGCTACAGCAACATCTTCTGTAGTCGTAACTTCAGCTGGAACCTCTGCCACAACTTCGACCGCAGCTGGCTCGGACACTACTGGAGCCTCAACGAC
>JALRAW010000125.1 GCA_023257975.1 Candidatus Fonsibacter sp. | reverse complement strand
TTAAACGTTGGTTTTTCTGGAGGAGAGAAAAAACGTAATGAAGTTTTACAAATGTCACTTCTAGAACCAGATCTTGCAATTTTAGATGAAACAGATTCAGGATTAGACATTGATGCTCTTAGAATAGTTGCAGATGGAGTAAACGCTTTAAGATCACCCAATAGATCTTTCTTAATCATTACCCACTATCAAAGATTATTAGATTATATCAAACCAGATTTCGTGCACGTTATGGTGAATGGAACAATTGTTAAAACGGGCTGTTCTAAGCTTGCACAAGAACTCGATAAGATTGGCTACAAGGAATTTCAAAAAGCAATCTAACCAACATGAATACTATTACTGATATTAAAGAGGTAAATGAACTAAGAACACTTAGTTTAAATCTTTTTAATAAACACGGTTATCCAACTAGAAAAGATGAAGATTGGAAACAATCTCAACTAAATTATTTTTTAGAAAATAATAAACAGCTTGAAATTTATAAACCTAATAATGAAACTATTAATGAAAAAGTTTTTGAAAACTTTAAACATAATAAAATTGTTATAGTAAACGGATTAGTTCAAAAAACAGACTTTGTTGGAAAAGATAAAGATAAATTAATCATCACTACAATTGATGAATATTATAAGAAAAATAATAAGCATTTATCAAAATTATTTAGTAATAAAAAAAATCCACTCGTTGCTGCAAACAACGCATTAGCAAAAGCAGGTTTTTATTTAGAAATTAAAGATAATTTAGATTTACCGATCATTATTTATCATCAATACAATTCAAAAATTGATCAAAAGCAATTACATCAAAAAAATTATATTTTGATAAATAAAAATTCAAAAGCATCAGTTTTTGAAAAATTTACAAATGAAAATAAAAAAACATTTATTAGCATTAATACAAATATTGATGTTGAACAAAATTCTCATATTAAAAATTATATAGTTAATTCTAATAATACTGAAAATTGTATTTATAGATTTAAGAAAGTTAATATTGCAGCAAGTGCTAATTATGAAAGTTTTATATTTTCAAATATAGTTAAAACAATCAGAGATGAAGTTGAGATCAATTTAAATGAATCTTTGTCAGAATGTTATTTGTATTACGCGCAGTTCTTAAAAAATAACGAAGATCATGAAATTAAAGTTAAAATTAATCACTTAGCTGAAAATACACAGAGCTATCAGTTTTCAAAAAGTATTATCGATGGAACTGCCAAAGGTGTTTATCAGGGTAAAATATTTGTGGATCAAATAGCTCAAAAGACAAATGGTTATCAGTTAATCAAAAGCGTTTTGTTATCTGATCAATGTACCTTTCACTCAAAGCCTGAACTTGAAATCTATGCTGATGATGTAAAATGTAGTCATGGTTCATCATCTACATCATTAAATAAAGATGAGTTATTTTATTTAATGGCAAGAGGGATTCCAGAAGTTCAAGCCAAAAGATTAATTGTTCAAGGCTTCTTATCCGAAGTGATTGAAAAGATTTCTGATGAAAATTTTAAGAATTATTTCCTTAAAAAAACTGAAGATATGTTGTCATGAATTTAAAGGACATCAAAAATCAATTTCCAATATTTAAATCAAATAAAAATTTAATCTATTTTGATACTGCAAATTCAGCACAAAAACCAAAACAAGTTATTGATGCATTAGAAAATTTTTATAAAAATCATTATGCAAATATCGGTAGAGCCGTTTATGGCCTTGCAGCAAGAGCAACAGCAGATTTTGAAAGCACACGTGAGACAATTAAAGAGTTTGTTAATGGCACAGAGGGTGAGATTGTTTTTACTAAAAATTCAACTGAATCATTAAATTTAGTAGCTCATTGTTTTGGTAAATTTTTAAAAGAAGGTGATGAGATCATATTAACTGAGGCTGAGCATCACTCAAACTATGTGCCTTGGCATTTTTTAAGAAAAAAAAAGGTCAATATAAAATTTATTCCAATCAATGAAGATGGAGAAGTAGAGGTTAATAAATTAACTTCACTTATTACTAATAAGACAAAATTTATTAGCGTTATTCACATATCTAATGTTACAGGCCTTACGACGGATATTAAAAAAGTAATATCAATTGCTAAAGCTAAAAAGATCCCGGTTTGTATCGATGGCACACAAGCAGTTGCTCACACTTATGTGGATTTTAAAGAATTAGATTGTGATTTTTATGCATTTTCAAGTCATAAAATTTACGGACCTACAGGGATTGGAATTTTGTATATGAAAAATAAATGGATTGAACAATTTGAACCATTTCTTGGTGGTGGTGGAATGATTCAAAATGTTGATACTAAAAATATAACTTATGCATCGGGGGTGAGTAAATTTGAAGCTGGATCCTTAGCTTCTGCAGAAGTCGTTGCTCTAAAACAAGCAGTTAAATTTGTTAAAGATATAAAAATTAAAAATATCATCAGTCATGAACAAAGTTTAGCATCCTATGCATTAGATAAAATTAGTAAATTTAATGATATAGAATTTGTAGGCAGTCCTTCAAACAAAGGAAGTGTATTTTCATTTAATATTAAAGGCGTTCATGCCCATGATGCATCAACGGTTTTTGATGAAGATGATATTGCAGTAAGAGCAGGTCATCATTGTTGTCAGATTCTTCATAAAAAGATGAAAATAGGATCATCCCTTAGAATGTCTTTTGGTGTTTATAATAACAAACAAGACATTGATGCCATATGTGAGAGCATCAAAAAGTGTAAAAAAATATTCAAATTAAAATAATGGATTTAA
This sequence comes from Candidatus Fonsibacter sp., assembly GCA_023257975.1. Lineage (GTDB taxonomy): Bacteria > Pseudomonadota > Alphaproteobacteria > Pelagibacterales > Pelagibacteraceae > Fontibacterium > Fontibacterium subtropicum. The sequence continues at coordinate 1,632 of JALRAW010000125.1, read as the reverse complement.
CAGAGCTTTATCAAGACTTGATATTAGACCACGGTAAAAAGCCGAGAAACTTTGGTAAATGTAATAAATTTAATCATGATGCAGAAGGACATAATCCTTTATGTGGAGATAATATTCACGTCTATTTAATTTTAGATAGTGAAAAAAAAGTAAAAGATATTTCATTTGAAGGTTCAGGTTGTGCAATATCCGTTGCATCCTCATCTATCATGACGGAGATTGTTAAAGGAAAGTCTGAAAAACAAGCTCGAGAATTATTAAATTTATTCTTTAAAATGATTAAAGAAGGACAAGAAATAAAAAAAGTAGGTTTATCAGAAGATGAACATATTAAATTTTCCTCCCTTGCTGGAGTTGGTAGATTTCCAATGAGAGTGAAATGCGCAACTTTATCTTGGCACACTCTAAGAGCAGCACTAGATAATGAAAAAAAACCAATTAACTCAGAAATTATAGACTAATGGATCATTCACAAAAAATTGACGAAATAAAAGATAAATTAAAGACTATTTTTGATCCTGAAATACCCGTTGATATTTATGAGTTAGGTCTTATTTATGATGTAAGGCTTAAGGATAAGAATTGCGAAATTGACATGACGCTGACTTCTCCAAATTGCCCCGAAGCACAAAGCATTCCTAACAATGTTAGAAAGGCTGTTGAAAGTTTAGGGCATTACGATGAGGTGGTGGTGAAAATAGTTTGGGATCCGCCTTGGGATAAGAGTAAGATGTCGGAGGTTGCAAAACTGGCTTTAAATATATGACAAAACAATTAATTACAATTTCAGATAACGCTGCAAAGCGTATCAAAGAAATATTAAGTAATGCTGAGAGTGGCGTTAAAGGAGTTCGAGTTTCTGTAAAGTCAGGAGGATGCGCTGGAATGGAGTATGAAATGACTTATCTAAAAGAAACTATTCCAAATGATGAAGTGGTAAAAGATAATGGAGTTGAAGTATTTATTGATCCAAAAGCGATTATGTATTTGCTTGGAACTAAAATGGATTACAAAGAAGATAAATTTTCTTCATCCTTTGTATTTAATAATCCAAATGAAACTGAACGTTGCGGCTGCGGCGAATCTTTTAAAATATAATTAAAATTTTAATGTTTAAAAATTTAAATTTATTCAAAATTTACTTTATATTTCTTTTTCTATTAAGTTTTTTTTATTTATCAGCTGTATATTTGTCTAATGTTAATAATGCTATGTCAGAGTGGGTTATTAATTATGGAGGGGGGTTTGTAAGAAGAGGACTTATTGGAGAAATAATATTTCAATTATCAACTTTTTTTAAAATTAAATTAAGGGAAGGTTTTTTAATACTACAAATTTTATTATATTTTTTTTATTATTTAATTGTTTATTGGCTTTTATCAAATATAAAAAAAAATTTTGTTACATGTCTAGCTATTTTCTCACCAGTTTTTTATTCTTTTGGGCTTTATGAGCTAGAGGCTTTAGGAAGAAAAGAAATATTAATGTATATTTTTTTCTCTTATAATTTTTATCTTTTTCACAAATATAAAAATATAAATTTAAACTACATATTTACTTTTCTAACATTAATAATTTTAATATTAAGTCATGAGGCCGTAATATTTTATTACTTATTCTATTTATTTTTTT
>JALRAW010000098.1 GCA_023257975.1 Candidatus Fonsibacter sp. | reverse complement strand
ACTTAGGTAAAACTCCAAATGATGAAGAAATTAATAAATCAATAAAAGAAAATTTTTATAAATTATTTAATTCGTAAGTTAATTTATTATCTTTACAAAAATTTTTAAAATACAAAGATGGCTCAGCTATATGTATAATTTTTTTACTATTTATTAAAAACTCAACTTTATATGCATGAAGCATTAAATTCAGCTCTTTAGATTTATTTAATCCCTTATTTGTATATTTTTTTTCTCCAAGGATAGGATGTTTAATAAAACTTAATTGTCTTCTTAATTGATGTTTTCTTCCTGTTTCGGGATTTAGAAATAATAAAGAATAATCTTTTGTCTCAGAAATGACTTTAAAATTAGTTATGGATAAATATTTTTTTTCTTTATTATTTTCAACATAGTTGAGTTCATTTTTTAATGTACCACTCTTATTATTTAGAACACCTTCTACTATAGCTAAATAACTTTTTTTAATGGTTTGATCTTTAAAAGATTCTGAAAAAAATTTAGCACTTTTATGAGTCTTGCTTATAATTAAAATACCAGTTGTTTCGGCATCCAATCTATGAACCAAATAAGGAGTTGAATATTTCGTGTCTGAATAATTCTTTAATATATCGAAAATATTTTTTCCTGTTTTTGTGCCTGATTGTACAGCTAAATTAGAAGGTTTGTTTAAGATTATATAATGGTCATTTTCAAAAATAATATTACTTTCAATTATTTCATAGTCTTTTTTTGAAGGTAGATATGAAAATTTTTTTTTAATTATTTTTTCATCATTATTAATATCTGCAAATATTTTAATTTCATCATTTATCTGTATTTTATAAGAACTTTTAATCTTTTTATTATTAACAAGTATTTTGCCCTTCCTTAAAATTCTTTCAATAAGTGACTGGGGTAATAGTTTTATTTTTTTTTTAAACCACTTGTCGATACGAATATTTTCAAAATCTTCTTCAATTTTAAAAATATGTCTAGGTTCCATTATGAAATTATATGAATAAACTTATCTCCTAAATAAAACATCATTAATCCAAAAAAAACTGAAATAAAAATATAACTAAAAGCAAATAAATAATTCGAACTATTAATAAGATTAAAAAAGTCTTGAGAAAAAGATGAAAATGTTGTGAAGCCCCCTAAAAATCCAATAGTAATATAATTTTTAAAGTTCTCATCAATTGTTAAAAACTTTGTATCTAATATTCCGGAGACCAAACCAATTAAAAAACAACCTAATAAATTGACCGTGAGAGTTCCAACTGGAAAGATAGTTTGAAAAATTTTAGGAGTAATTTGTATAACAGAAAATCTTGCTAAGGTTCCAAAGGCACCAAATAAAGCAATTAACAAATAAGACTTCATTAATTGTTTACTTACTTAACTGTTGAGCTTCTTCCTTCGGTTGTTCAGGTTTTTTTTGAACTGGACCTGAATCTTGGTCTTGACGTTGTCAATGGTGTCGCTAGGCTCGACATCAAGAGTGATGGTCTTTCCGGTGAGGGTCTTCACAAAAATCTGCATACCTCCGCGAAGGCGCAAGACAAGGTGCAAAGTGGACTCCTTTTGAATGTTGTAGTCGCTCAGAGTGCGACCATCTTCTAGTTGCTTTCCTGCAAAGGAAAAGGTTAATGTTTTATCCGATTGATGAATATGCTGAACAGCCTTGACAAAATCAGGATTATAGCCATTCAGAATTACTTCAAACCGTTGAGGCGAAATATTCTTTTTGAGGTGTTTTACCAAAAAGGATGAAACAGTTGTGACCACGGAGACATTTTTTAAAAACCGTTTCTCAAAGAACTTATTCCATTGTTTGACAACTGGATTTCCTGAACGCGTTTTATCCTGTACCCAGGTATCACGATAGTCTGCTATCCATGAAATATTAAACTCTTTACTTAATTGAGAGGCATAAGCAAACAAGACGAAAGGGTCGCCGGTCGCAATGATCGCATCGACAGGATT
>JALRAW010000087.1 GCA_023257975.1 Candidatus Fonsibacter sp. | reverse complement strand
ACTTATTAAAAGTTGTCCTTGATGTTTTATACTCTTTGCACATATATGAGCATAGTATTTTAAAACATTTTTATTGATATTAGCTAAAATCACATCGTACATATGATTTTGCGGAATAAATTCGGAAGCTGCATGCACTTGTATATCATTTGTAAAGTTATTAATGGCGTTTTCGCGGGCATTATCCAGCGCCCATAATTCAGTATCAGTAGCGTCAACATGTTGCGCACCCATAAGTTTTGATAAAATAGCCAAGATGCCCGTTCCTGTACCAATATCCCATATGTGCCGGGTATTTACATCTAAATGTTGCAACATAGTACACATTAAACGTGTTGTAAAATGATGTCCCGTACCAAAACTCATTTTAGGTGTAATACATACATTATACTTACAGTTTACATTTGGTTTTTGAAATGCGGCATGGATGTATACCTGCCCAACTTGAATGGGTTCATATGCAGCTTCCCAAGTTTCATTCCAGTTTTGAAAAGGAATGGATGTAATAGAATATGATAACTTAAAATCATATTTGGAAAAATCAGGTAAACCTATTTCTGAAACAGCTGCCTCCTTACAATAAGCATTTAATCCCTCTGAAGTAAATTCAAAAGTATCAAAAGGTAATTCGGATAATACTGCCAAAACAATTTCTGATCCGGGATCAGGTGGTGTTATATTAAAGCAATAACAGCTATACATTAAACAGCATTTACAATATTGATAAAACTTTTTGATTTTAAACTTGCTCCACCTATAAGGGCACCATCAATATCAGCCATTTTAAATAAGGCAGAGGCATTTTCGGGCGTACAACTTCCGCCATATAAAACGTTGATAGATTGATCCTTGCTTTCAGAAGTATATTGGTTTAACAAAATATTTTAATAAAACAGAAAGAATTAATCCCATCATTACTGTGCACAAAATTGATTTTATAAATCTAATGACAAACAATTTATCAAAGGAATGATATCCCGATTTAATAAGATTTAGTTGGTAAATAATAACTGTCAGCCAAGCTGAGATACTAGTTGCAAGAGGTATGATTAAAAAACCATAGCTTTTAAATAAAGCAAGACTAATTGAAATATTTAAAATTACTGAAAACAAAGACAAGTAAAAAGGAAATTTTGTATTACTTCTTGCAAAGTAAAAACTTGAATAAATTTTAATTAATCCAAAAGCAGGCAGGCCTATTCCAAATAATAAAAGGGCTGCAGATGTATTCATGACGCTCTCCTCATCAAAAAAACCGTAACCATATAAAGCCGATATAATTTGTTTTGAGGCAATAAAAATTCCTATGGTTGCTGGTAAGGATAAAAACAAACACAACTCTAAAGAACGATTTTGAATAAAATTTACTTTTGTCAATTTCAATTTAAAAACCTCTTTAGATAAACTTGGTAAAATCACTGTTGCAATCGCAATTCCAGTCAAAGCTAGTGGTAGCTGATAAATTCTATCAGCATAATACAAATAAGAAACTGCTCCACTCTCAAATGAAGCAATAATTGTACCGATTAAAATATTAATCTGATTTACACCCGATGCAAAAATACTCGGTAATAATTTTTTAAAAAAAGACTTAACTTGATTATTAATATTAATAATAAAACTTAACTTAATCTTGAAATATTTTTTTGCAAAGAAAAATAAAAAAATAACCTGAATAATTCCAGCAAGAGTTAAAGCATAAGAAGAAGCATAAACTACTTCTGTATGAGAACTATGAAAAAAAACTAAAGATAAAATTAATAAAATATTTAATATAATAGGTGCTGCTGCTGTGATTAAAAACTTTCCTTTTGAATTTAAGATAGCTGAAAGAAAAGATGAAATAGATATAAAAAATAAAAATGGAAATGTAATTCTACTAAGTTCTACGGCAAGATCAAATTTTCCATCAATATCTTGAAAACCAGGTGAAATAAAAAATAAGAATTCTGGTGTAAATATTTCAATAACGAAAATTATAAAAAGTATAAAAATAATTAATAAATTTAATATTTGATTTGCAAAATAATTTTTTTTACTACCTTTTTGCTTTGTGTAAGCTGGAACAAAAGCTGAATTAAAAGATCCTTCTGCAAATAAAGATCTAAAGGTATTTGGTATTCTAAACGCAACAAATAAAGCATCTGCAACAGCTGAGGTTCCAAGAAATACTGCAATTAAAGTATCCCTTAAATAACCAAGAATTCTACTTAAAAAAGTTGAAAATCCAAAATAAGAGATATTTTTTAAAATATTCATTTGATATTTAGTTTCAACTTTGTTTTAATAATTTAAAATCTAAGAACTTAGTATAAAAAAAATAACTTCTTCTTGCAGTTTTATTTATATTAAAAACAATATTATGGAAAAGTTTACAGATAAAGAAGCTTTAGACTATCATAGTCAAGGTAAGCCTGGGAAAATTGAAATAATAGCAAGCAAACCAATGTCAACCCAAAGAGATTTGGCGCTTGCCTACTCTCCTGGTGTTGCCGTTCCTGTTGAGGCGATAGCAAAAGATCCATCCAAAGCTTATGACTACACAAGCAAAGGAAACACTGTTGCTGTTATATCAAACGGGTCTGCAATCTTGGGGCTTGGCAATTTAGGAGCTCTTGCCTCAAAACCAGTGATGGAAGGTAAAGCTGTACTTTTTAAAAGATTTGCCGATATTGATTCAATTGATATTGAGGTTGATTCACAAAATGCAGAAGAAATTATTAATTGTATTGCTAAAATTGGAAATAGTTTTGGAGGTATAAACCTTGAAGACATTGCATCTCCAGACTGTTTTATTATTGAACAAGAATTAAAAAATAGACTTAAAATTCCAGTGTTTCATGATGATCAACATGGAACTGCTATCATTACCGTAGCTGGAATTTTAAATGCTTTAGAAATTGTAAAAAAATCAATAAAAAATGTAAGAGTTGTTGCTAATGGCGCAGGAGCTGCTGGGCTTTCTTGTATATCACTGCTGAAAGCAATGGGCTTACCCGATGATAATGTTGTGATGTTAGATAAAGAAGGAGTTATTTATAAAGGTCGTCCAAAAGTAGATCAATTTAAATCAGCACATGCTGCAAATACAAAACTCAGAACTTTAGAAGAGGCAATGAAAGGAGCAGATATATTTTTAGGTTTATCTGCAAAGAATGTGGTAACCCCCGCAATGGTAAAATCTATGGCAAAAGATCCGATTATTTTTGCTTGCGCAAATCCTGATCCTGAAATTCTTCCTGAATTAATTGAGGAAACAAGAAGTGATGCAATTGTTGCAACGGGAAGATCCGATTATCCAAACCAAGTAAATAACGTTTTAGGTTTCCCATATATTTTCAGAGGAGCTTTAGATTGTCGCGCAAAAACTATTAACGAAGAAATGAAAATTGCTGCTGCAAAGGCTATAGCCGATCTTGCAAAAGAAGATGTTCCTGATGAAGTGGTTGCGGCTTACGGTGGTGAAAGACCAAAATTTGGAAAAAATTATATTATCCCTTCTCCTTTTGATCCAAGATTAATTAGAAACGTATCTGCTGCAGTAGCAGAAGCCGCTATGAAAAGCGGAGTTGCACAAAAGAAAATTGAAGATTTTTCAGCTTATAAAGATAGTCTTGCTGCAAGATTAGATCCTTCAATAGGTTTTTTACAAAACATTTATGCACAAGTAAGAAAAAAACGCTGAATCACCAATCGTCATTGATGTGGATGATCCCCTTTATGTCGGGCCAAGACAGCGGCTTGGAAAGATTGACTACGAGGCGTTTTTAGAATCTGCAGATGCTCATTTCACCACTCTGTGGCCTGAGGACGAATGGGATCCGATTTGCTTGAACTACACCTCTGGCACCACGGGCAATCCCAAGGGGGTCGTCTACTCCCACCGCGGGGCCTACACCAATGGGATTTCCAAT
>JALRAW010000021.1 GCA_023257975.1 Candidatus Fonsibacter sp. | reverse complement strand
CTCCCATCGCCATCGACTGGAGCTACAACGTTCCCGGCCTCGCCGCCGAGCTCGAGGCCGCGGGAATCACCTACGAAACCAACTTCCCCAGCGACGGAATCTACGGAGGCTTCTACGGTCAGGGCGTCATCAAGGACTCTCCGCACCAGGCCTGCTCCAAGCTCTGGATGGAGCACATCTTCAGCCTTATCTGCTTTAGGAGCGATGTTGTTAGGTGTTATTGTTACTGGATTTTTCTTAGCAGTATCAATGACAGCTGGTGGTGGAGCATGGGATAACGCAAAAAAATATATTGAAGATGGTCATTATGGTGGAAAAGGATCAGACGCTCATAAAGCTGCTGTAACAGGAGATACGGTCGGAGATCCTTATAAAGATACCGCAGGACCTGCTGTTAACCCAATGATTAAGATTACAAATATTGTAGCTTTATTATTGCTTGCGATTATTGCTCATTAGCTTTACCAAAGTTTTTAGCTCGTTGTCTCATACTGGCTAAAAAACTTGATAAGAAGCTAGAATCTTTACCAAGACTGATGGTTGAAGATTCATCAAAGGGGTTTTTGCTTAATGTATTTTTATCTAAGAAAGTAATTTTTTTTAGAATACCTAAATCATCAAACTCTAATCTCAACGTATTGTTGTCGGTAATTACTTTTGTTCCGTACTTATTTCTTGTTTGATGAACCTCATGGTAAAACCAAATATTATTATTAGTTATTCCTATATTTTGTGGCGGACCTATAAGATTTAATACATCATTGGTATTGGTGACATTTTCTTGAAGAGATTCCGATTTAATTTTTAAATTATCGATACCGTGCAATTCATCGATGGTTGTGCAGCTAAATATAAAAAAAAATATTAGGATATATTTATAGAAATAAATTCTCATTTGTTAAAAAACACTATCATATAAATATAAAATTTTGCTATCTAATCAACGATTATTAACTAGGTTGATTTATTAGCCTTAAATGATATTGAGTGTCCTAATTTTTAAACTATTATATTATTCAAATGGCAGTACCAAAGCGTAAAACATCTAAATCAAGAAGAAATTACAGAAGATCACATCACGCTGTTTCTTTTGCAAATGTTATTGAAGATAAAAAAAGTGGTGAATATAGACTTCCGCATCATGTAGATGAAAAAACCGGAATGTATAATGGTAAACAAATATTTAAGCCTAAAGCTTAATTCAAATAATTATCAATTTATCTAAATGAAATTTACAGTTGCAGTTGATGCAATGGGTGGTGATGAATCCCCTTCAAAAGTTATTAAAGGTTTAGATTTATTCTTACAAGGTAACCAAAATTTAAAATTTTTAATTTTTGGTAATAGAGATTTAATAAATCCAATTTTAGAAAAATATCCTTTAGTTGGAACCTCAAGCACTATCGTTCACACCAATGAAAAAGTGTCTGATAATGAGTCTCCATTAGAAGCAGTTAAAAATGGAAAAAATTCCAGTATGTGGTTAGCGCTGACAGCCTTAAAAAATAAAAATGCTGATATTGCCATATCAGCTGGAAATACAGCTGCCTTATTGGTCATGTCTAGATTGATCCTAGAAACCATAAAAGGAATTGATAAACCTGCTTTAGCATCGATGTGGCCATCACATAAAGGACTAAGCGTTGTTTTAGATTTAGGAGCCAATATTGATTGTAGTATAAAAAATTTAGTAGATTTCTCTAAATTAGGTGCGGCTTTGTATAGAGCTGTGTTTAAAAAAGAAAAACCATCGGTTGCATTATTAAACATTGGAAGCGAAGACAGTAAAGGAAGTGATTTATTAAAGAAAAGTTTACAAGAATTAAGACAAATTAATACTGACAGTTTTATATTTAATGGTTTCATCGAAGGAAATCATATCAAAGATGGTAATGCAGACGTAATAGTTACTGATGGTTTTTCTGGAAACATTGCATTAAAAACCGCTGAAGGAACTGCAAAATATATTGCAAGTCTTGTTAAAGAAAAGTTTTTAAATTCATGGTATTCTAAATTTATTTATTTATTGTCATTTAAAATTTTTAACAGCATTAAGAATGATTTAGATCCAAGAAAATATAATGGTGGAATATTTTTAGGACTAACATCACCGGTTGTAAAAAGTCATGGAAGTACAGATTATATTGGTTTTTATCACTCTATTAAATTGTGCTATGATATTTTAAATGGTAATTTGCAGGAACAAATACAAAAAAATTTATAAATAAATATTTGTGACAACAACTATCACAAGACAATATTTGTCCGATTTAGTTTACAAAGAACTAGGAATTTCTAAAGTTGAGTCTTCAAATTTTGTTGATGACATATTTGAGTTTATTACCTTACAACTTGAAAAAAAAAATAAAGTTAAGATAGCTAATTTTGGCTCTTTTAATATTCGCCATAAGAATGAAAGAGTAGGAAGAAATCCAAGAACAAAGGAGCAAAAGGTTATTTCCAGTAGAACGGTTGTTACATTTAAACCCTCTAAAATTTTAAAAAATAAAATTAATAAACATATCAATGTCGGAGAAGTCAGCTGAAGCTTTAAAAACAATAGGGGAAGTAGCTAAAGAATTAAATCTTATTGAGTTAGAAACTGGAAAAGCAAAAACTTATATTTTAAGATTTTGGGAAAAAGAGTTTCCTCAATTAAAGCCAAAATTAAGAGCCAAAGGTCGAAGATATTATACTGCTGAGAATGTTCAGCTTTTAAAAAAAATTCAATATCTTTTAAAAGATAAAGGTCTGACAATAAAAGGAGCAAAAAAAATAATAGAAAATAATATTGATGATATTGAAGTTGACGATTTTGAGAGAAAAGATATAAGCACTAACGATTTACTAAATAAAAAAGAAAAGCTAATTAGAATTAAAAAAATTATTACAGAACTAAAAAACCTCTCTTAAAATGGCAAAAAAAACTTCAGTCAAAGTAAGATTAGTTCCTGAGTTGAAACCGGATAGTGCCTTTAACTATTACGTTAAAAAACCCTCTGCAGGTGAGAAAGCCAAAGTTAAGTTGAGAGTAAAAAAATACAATCCTTCTACGCGTAAACATGAATGGTTTGTGGAAAAAAAACTTCCACCCCACAGTAAATAATAGTTATTTAACTATTTTTTTTTCCAATTTGATTGAATATTGAATCAATTTATTCCAAAAGTTTTTCACTAATACAAAATCCACTTTATTTTTTTTTGCTTCAGCTCTAATTCGTTTCATTATTTGATTAATCCTTTTTTTATCAACAATTGTGTTTTTCTTTTTGTATTTTGCAATTTTTAGGACTTGTTTTTTTCTTAATCCAAGTAATTTAATAATTTTCTTATCAATGGTATCGATAGTTGAACGAATTTTTAAAATTTTTCTTTGCGACATTAAAACGTTTTCTAAATAAGAATATGTTAATTATTAATTTATAATGCCAAATATGAATAATCCAAATAAAAATAATACTTACATTACTATTTGGTTGTATTTATCTTTATTCTTAGTTTCGTCGCTGATTTTCATTGGTGGGTTAACTCGTTTAACTGAATCTGGTCTTTCTATAACTAACTGGGAATTGTTTAGTGGAATTCTTCCTCCGTTAAATCAAAAAAATTGGGATAATTATTTTTCTTTATATAAGCAGATTCCTCAATACACAGAAATTAATAAAGGCATGTCTTTGGATGAATTTAAATATATTTTTTGGTGGGAGTATGTTCACCGATTATTAGCAAGGTTAGCTTCATTGGTATTTATATTGCCATTTGTTTATTTTCTCATAAAAAAAATCTTAAATTTAAAGCAAATTATTCTCTATTCGATTATTTCTTTCTTATTTTTTTTTCAGGGTTTTTTGGGATGGTATATGGTTAAAAGTGGTCTAATCTTAAATACAGATGTTAGTCACTTCAGATTATCAGCACATTTATTAGGAGCTCAAATTATTTTATCCTTAATATTTTATTCGATTTTATTTAGGAATATTAAAGAAATTCATCTAAATTTTTACTCTTATTTAATTCTATTTTTTCTTTTTATTATTTTTTTTCAAATTGCAATTGGTGCTTTTGTTTCAGGACTGGATGCTGCGAAAATATATCAAACTTGGCCACTCATGAATGGAAATTTTGTACCCGAAGATGTTTTGGTTAAAGAATTTTCAAATGCAAAAGCTTATTCTAGTCCATCCCATGTTCAATTTTTACATAGGATTCTTGCTTATTTAATAATATTTATTTTTAGTATTATTTTTTATTTTTTAATAAAAAATAAAATTGTTAACCTGAAATATTTATTAATTGTTTTATCTGCAATAATTTTTCAGGTACTGCTTGGTATTCTAGTACTGACGAGTGGTTTTAAAATATACTTTGCTAGCCTTCATCA
>JALRAW010000180.1 GCA_023257975.1 Candidatus Fonsibacter sp. | reverse complement strand
TTATCTAAAATGGTTTGTAATAAATCTAAGTATTGTTTCATAAAATTATAATCTTAATTTAAGTATTATATCTCACAAGATTATAAGAGTTTTAAGAAATTGTTAAAAGAATTGATTATTTTTATTTAATTTCTAATTATTTCATTAATAATTTTTTTGGATTGTGTGGCACATTTATCTGGATCTAATTTTTCATACAAAATATGAGCTGTCATTGCTAAATAACTGTTAACTTGTTTAAAAGTTTTAAAATCATTCTTTTTTAAATAGTCCAAAGAAAACTGTACTTTAGGTAAATGATAATGAGAGTCTATATTAGTACAGCCATGCCCTGGAATATGTTTTGTAACGATTTCAATTCCAGAATTTTTATAAAAATTTATTAAATGTTTAGATAATTTTATAACTACATTATATTTTTGAGAAAAAGCTCTATTTCCAATAACACTTTTTTTATTTTTGTTAAATAAATCAAGAACTGGGACGGTATTTATATTTATTCCACAATATTTTAAAATAGAACTATTTATTTTAAGAAATTTATTAAATTTAGAATAAAATATCTTTTTATTATTATAAATATCGCCAAAATATTTTGCACTATATCTATCGAGATTAATAATTTTTCTAAAACGATTAACCTTGCCACCTTCTTGATCAATTAATATTGGAAAATTATTATCTTTAAAAATATTTCTTATACTTGAGGTTAAGTTTCTAACTTGTTCTAAGTTATCAATATTTCTAGAAAATAATATTATCCCCCATGGTTTATATTGTTTAAAAAAATTAATTTCTTGTAAATTTAATTTATAACCACTAATTCCAAATATAATTGCGTGTGTTTTCAAAAATTTATTTAATTAAATCCCAGTATTGTTTTTGTTTATAAATCTTTTTAAAAAATTCATCGTTGTCTATTCTTTTTTTAAAATCAGAAGATGAGGTAATTTTATCTAATTTATCAATATAAGAATTTAAGTAAATTAAATAACTTTCTCTTTTTTTATCTACGTCTTTAATAAAAGTATTGGAATTATAATAAAATAAACAAGTAATTATAAAAAAAAGTACAAGAAAAAAAGATATTATATTTAATAAATTTTTTTTCATTAAATTTATCACATCTCGACAGGAGCTGCCACATTTAGAATATCTAATCCACTTTTTAAAACTAATTGTATTTTTTTAATTAAAAATAATCTTGCAGATTGAAGTTCTGGATGATTATCATTTAAAATTTTTAAATTATCGTTCTCATTTCCAAAGTTCCAATATGTGTGAAATAAACTTGCCAATTCATATAAATAAAATGGTAATCTGTGAGGTTCTAAATGATATGCTGACAACTCTAAACACTTTGGCCATTCAGCTATCTTTTTAATTATATCAATTTCAATTTCTTGATTAAGTAAATCTAAGTTTAATTTATTTTCATTAATAATTTGATATTTATTTTTTCTAAATAAAGAACAAATTCTAGCGTGAGCATATTGTACATAAAATACAGGATTTTCTTTAGAATGATCAGTAACTAAATCAAAATCAAAATCCAACTGTGAGTCATTGCTCCTATATATCATCATGAATCTTACAGAGTCTTTACCAACTTCATTTATAAGATCATTTGCAGTAATAAAATCACCTGCTCTTTTGGACATCTTTAATTGATTTCCAGATTTAAATAATTTTACTAACTGACAAACTTTACAAATAATTTTTTGTTTATTTTCTGATAATGCTGAAACACATGAAACTTGTCTCTTTAAATAACCAGCATGATCAGCCCCAAGTACATTTATTAATAAATCAAATTTTCTCTCAACTTTGTTAAGGTGATAGGCAACATCATTTGCAAAATAGGTCCAACTACCATCTGATTTTTTTAATGCCCTATCCGTATCGTCTCCAAATTTACTAGATTTAAACAAGATTTGCTTTCTAGGCTCCCAATCATCAACTTCATTTCCCTTGGGTTTATCTAGAATTCCTTCATAAACATAATTTTTTTTCTTTAAAATATCTAAAGCTTTTTCAGTAAAATTTTGATTAACAATATAATTTTCTGAAACAAAATTATCATGAATAATTCCAAGTTTTTTTAAATCGCTCTTTATTAAATTCATAGCTTCTTCTATGCATAAATCTTTAAGATCGTTAAAAATTAAATCGTAATTATTAAAATTAGAAAACTTATTTCTTTTTATAATAATTTTAGCTATGTCAACTACATATTCACCGGGATAAAGATCTTGATCATCAGGAAATAAAATTTTATCTTTAATTTCCAATATTCTAAAATAAACTGATTTTACAAATTGGTTAATTTGATTTCCATAATCATTAATATAATACTCTTTAAAAACTTCATTTCCGACAAAACTTAATAGATTTGCTAAAATGTCGCCAAATACAGCTCCTCTACAATGACCTACATGCAATGGACCAGTAGGATTTGCAGAAACATATTCAATTAAAATTTTTTTTGGTTGTAAATTTTGACTTTTTCCAAAATTAAGATCTGTAGACTTCAAAAAGTCATACCAAAATGATCTATTAAAAAAAAAATTTATAAATCCAGGTTTTGCTACCTCAATTTTGACTATTTCATTAAATTTACCTTCCAGAGCTTTTTTTATAATGATCCCAAGATCCATAGGACTTTGATTATTTTCTTTTGCAAAAATCATTGGCGCATTAGTGCTAAGATCGCCATGAGTATTTATTTTTGGAATTTCTACTGAAAAATTATCAAATTTTTTTGGTAATTTTATAATTTTTTTTTTTTCTAAATTTAGAAAGAGATCATTTAGTTTTATTTTATAATTAATAAAAATATTCATTTTATTTTATTATATAAATCGATAGCAAACTTATCTGTCATACCTGCTATAAAATCTGAAACTGATCTTTCTAGTCCCCATTTTTTTTCATGATCTGAAAGTATAAATTTTTTATTATTTTTAATTAAGTATCTATATAAAGTTTTTATTATTTTCTCTGCTTTGCTTGTCTCGGATTGAGGGAGTCGGTTCCACTGGCTCAAATTTTGGGCAGGGCGCGCTAGGATATCGCAGACATTCGCTGTAGACGGGGGAGGGAAGAGAAAGAAATATTGAAGATTCCAGCGCATGGCTTAAACGGCGGGAACCAAAAATGTCAATCTGTGGGACTGCCCCTTTCACGCCGTAGTAAACCAATGAAAATGATCAGAGATTAAGAAAAATGAATATCAAGCATGGCTATATGGGATGGAGTCGTGCGGCGACTCTGATGGCAGTCGTCATGATGGGTGCCATGAATGGCTCTGCACAGACCTACATTCCGGAAGAGGGTTCTGCGGAGTTGTCGGGGAATGAATGTGAGCAGGGGCCGGCGAAAGTGGATCCCAATCTCCCGAATGTGCT
>JALRAW010000134.1 GCA_023257975.1 Candidatus Fonsibacter sp. | reverse complement strand
ATCCCCTAAAAGAGAAAAAATCATCTGCATTACCTTACGCTCAATATTTTGGGCCGCTCCCCACCTTCCTCCTGTTATCTGCGAATGAGTCCCTAACATGTTGTACTGCTTTCTAATAGTGTCTAAAACAATCGTCCCTATTTGTGGTGATAAACCTTTATCAATTAAAAATGCTGGAACGTGAGTCATAATAAAAAGAATATGAAAGCCACATACAAAGAAACCAAAACATAGCAACCAGAAACCTTTATGACTAAAGGCCTCCGTCAATACTTCTCTTAATGATAAATCTTGTGAAGTTGTTGTTTGTTGAATTGGTTTTTCAAACATAGGAATTGCAAGGGCTAACATTATTAATGAAAGAACAGATAAAATACCAAAGGCTAAAGTTGGACCAAAGTTTTGCAGTAAAGTTAATGATGCGGGTAACATTACAAATTGACCAAGAGATGCGCTCGACATTGCAATACCAATTGAAACACTTCTTTTTTCTGGCGTTACAGATCGACTTATTGCACCAAAGATTGGAAATGTAACCCCTGATATTCCAATTCCTAAAATTCCAGATGCAATAACAAATCCTGTTTTAGTTGATAGAGTTCCCATTAAAAATAAACCTAAAGAATAAAGAATAGCACCAACTAATACGACGACCCCTGCTCCAATCTTATCAGAAATTCTTCCAGTAAACGGTTGCCAAATTCCCCACATCAAGTTTTGAAATGCAAGACCCATTGCAAACACTTCTCTACCCCATTGGTTTTTTTCACTAATAGGAATTAAAAAAATTCCAAAAGAATGTCTAATGCCAAATGCAAGCGCAAGTAGAATTGAACCTGCAATTAACACAAATATCGGTTGCCTAAATTTATCTAATACTTGAAACATACTCATTAACTAATAACATTATTTATTAAATAATAAACTTTTGTAATGAGTAATAAAGTATTTCGAATTTTATTTGGCTTATTAGTTATCTCAGCGATAGCAATGTTAAGTTATTATCGCGGGACTGATGTTACTCCTTTTAATAGTGATTTGTTTTTTTGGGCATTACTATTTGGAGCAATCGCAGCGTTAATTGATGGTAGTTTAGGAATGGCTTATGGAGTAACGGGCACAGCTTTTTTATTAGGCTATGGAATTTCACCTATTAAAGCAGTTGCTTATATTCATATAGCTGAAATTTTTGTTTCAGGATCGTCAGGACTAAATCACTGGAAAATTGGAAATGTTGATACTAAATTATTTAAAAAACTTCTTATTCCTGGAATCATTGGAGCTACTCTTGGAGCTTTAATAATAACAAAAATTAAAATTCCTTATTTATCAATCGTAATTTCTATTTATTTATTATTTATGGGAATATTTCTAATTGCAAAAGCCTATGCAAAAATCAAATTACAATTTAAACAAAAAACTTCAGTTGTTGTGCCTCTTGCAGTAACTGGAGGATTTGTTGATGGTGCTGGAGGGGGTGGCTGGGGTCCGGTTGTGACAACAAGTTTGTTAGGTGGAAAAATGATGCCAAAAAAAGTTATTGGAACTGTTAATGCCTCTGAGTTTTTTATTAACTTGGCATCTGCAACTACTTTTCTGTTTATGGTTAAAGTTACAGATTGGGAAGCATTAGCTGGGCTTATAATTGGTGGTTTTTTAATAACACCCTATGCAGCAAAGGCTACTTCAAGAATGAGTGTTAAGATGATTTTAACTGTTGTTGGCTGTTTAATTACTGCTTTAAGTATAAGAAAAATTTATATTTTTTTCTTTTAATTTTTATTTGTGAGCAATTAACATTGGATGCCATCCCCAAATTAACATTATAGCTGCAAAACCAACTATATAAGCAAAAGTTACATGCCAACCCTCTTTAATCCAACGACCAACTGATTTTGCCTCTGGAAATAAATTTGCAACTGCAACACCAGCTGATGATCCAAACCAAATCATAGACCCGCCATATCCAACGCAATAAGCTAGCATTCCCCAATCATAATTATTTTGTTTAATTCCAAGTTCGGTTAAAGGAATATTGTCAAATACAGCTGATAAAAATCCAAGGCCAAATGTTGAGTACCATGATGCAGGGGGTAGCTTTTCAACTGGCATCATTGAAGCTGTAAGCACAAGCGCTAGTAAAAAAATACTTCCTTTAAAAGCACCAGGTATTATCGACCAATCAGGTTTTCTAAGAGGAATTAAAATAAATAAAGCAATCCAAACTGATACCCCAATAAATGGAAAGTAATCTGATAAATCAGAAAATTTAATATTTACGACAACATTCGTAACGACAGCAGTAATTAAAATAAAAAAAACTATAAAAATTCTTCCCCAATCAACGCTTCTTCCAGAATGTGAACTTCTAATAATAGATTGATAAGACTCTTGTTGTTTTGCAGCAAAATATCCTGAAACAAACAATGCAACAAATGCTGCTATGTAACCATGCAATACTTGAATTGGAGGAACTCCTGCCAGCCACATCATCGTAGTTGTAGTGTCCCCTACTACACTGCCTGAGCCACCAGCATTAGAAGCTGCAACAATTGCAGCAAGATATCCAATATGAACTTTTTTATTAAAAAGATTAGATGCAATTGTCGCTCCAATAATTGCAGCAGCAATATTATCTAAGAATGATGAAATGAAAAAAACAAATGCAAGCAATACAAATGCACCTTTCCATCCATCGGGTAAAATTACTGAGATTTTGTCTGTTATATTACTTTTTTCAAAATGATTTGAAAGTAAAGCAAATCCCACCAGTAAACATAATAGATTAATAATAATTACCCATTCATGACTTAGATGAATTATAAATCCATTAAATCCAGCGCCTGTTTTAAAGCCTGCAAAAAAAATTTTGTAAATTGTTACAATGGTTAAACCAATAAGTGCTGTTTTTAAAACGTGATTATGAAATAGGGCAACAAATAATAATATGAGTGCAAAGAAATAAAATTCGAGTGGAATTCCTAAGACCATAAATTTACATTACCATTAAAAATTCTTAGTGAAACAAAATTTTTAAGCGATTTTTCTGTATTTTATTAAAAATTTTAAAATAAAGTAAAAAAAAACTCCTACAAAAACTGATAAAATTAGATTTGTAAACACTGTAAGGATAAGAACTATAAATTTTGTAATAACATCAACTCTACTTTTTCCCTTAAGTTCTCTTAAGAACTCCCAATCCACAATATCAAGTCCTGTTTTAATCAAAATTGCAGCTAAAATTGCAAGTGGGATTATTTTAACTAGTGGGGCAAAAACAAAAATAATAAGAGTAAGTGTTATTGAATGAATCATTCCAGATATAGGGGTTTTTCCTCCTGTTTTAAGATTAACTACAGTTCGCATTGCAGCGCCTGTTGCCGCTAAAGCACCAAATAGACCTGCAACAAAATTTCCAACTCCTTGACCAATAGACTCTTTGTTTGGAAGATGTTTTGTAAGGGTAATTCGATCATGCACCACTGCGGTCAATAAACTGTCTATAACCCCAACTAATGCAAGTGCTGTAGAATAAAAAAGTACAGCTAAATATTGATCAGGTTTTGGCAAGGTAAAATGAAATGACGGAAGTCCTTTTGGTATATCTCCAATTAATTCTTGTTGCGAAAAAAACAAGTAAGATAAAAGAGAACCTAAAAATAAAACAATAATTGAGGACGGTATAATTTTATTAATTTTTTTTGGAATAAAAAAAAGAATAAGAAGACCAAAAGACCCTATAAGAAGAGCCTGTCCATTAACATTTGAAATATTTTGTAAATTTACAAGAGCACTAATCACTTGTGGTTTTGCGCCAAGACCAAATAAAATGGTAAGCTGAAGAGAAATAATAATTAAACCAACACCAGACATAAAGCCTGAACAAACACAATAAGGAATTTTATTAATTAAATTTCCAAGTCTAAAAATACCAATTAAAATTTGAATTAATCCTGAAAAAGTAATTTCTCCGTGATCGGAATTTTGTTTAATATCAACTTCAGCTAAACTGCCTTGTTCAATCTGCTCCGATTTCATAAAATCAAAACGAGTTGAGTTTGGAGTCCGAGCAACAGGCAGCGTCAAGTCTGCAGGCCTTGACCGTGATCGAGGATTTGGCGAATCGTTTTCCCGATAACGATGTTTATCAAGATGCCTATGCCGCCGCGCTATGCCTGGTTTCAGGGCTATAT
>JALRAW010000115.1 GCA_023257975.1 Candidatus Fonsibacter sp. | reverse complement strand
GGCGAACGGGGTGTCGGTCCATTCAGGGAGACGTGCAGAGCCGAGGATTAAGCCAATTATTATCTATCCAGGTTGTGAAGTAATAATTTTGAAAATTTTTTTGAAGTTCTTTTTTATAAAGATCAACATTATTAACGTCCTTAATTTTGATATCTACCGAGATAAGATTTTTATTGTTCTTAATAAATTCTAAAGCATCGTTATAGGGAATAAAAACATAGTTATAATCTAACTCTGATACTCCACTTGAAAATGTAGAGGCCACTTTGTAGGTAAATTGCTGGGGTAATTTTCCAAAAGGTGTTGAAACATTATTCGCTGAAAGCACATTAATCTTATTATTTTTTGCAATTCCAAGTTTATCGGCTAAAGCAGTGCCTATAATAACTGAACCCTTCTCATACCCAGACAGCTCCTTAATAAATTCATCTTTAAGCAAGTCTTCCTTATTAATCCCAATAATTCCAATTCCAGAATTGGTTCTTTCTGAAACTAATAATCCTTGAGCTTTAATAACCTTTCTAATGCTTTTAACTTCAATTTTTCTCTCATTAAAAAATTGAGTTAACTTAGGAATATTTAAATCATCATTACCGATGGAGTGAACAACAATATGCGGATTAAACTTTAAAAGTTTATCAAATAATTCAGCACGAAACCCATTCATTACAGACATAACAATAATAAGGGTTGCAACCCCAATAGATATTCCTAGAAAAGAAAAAATTGAAATAATCTTTAAAAAACTATCTTTTTTTTTGGATCGAATATAATTTTTAATTATTAATAACTCAGCAGCGGAAATCAATTTAACCTTTTAATTTTTTTATTTTTTTAATTATTTCTTCAATTGTTAACATTTCTGTTTTTGCATTTAATTCTTTAAATTCTAATTTATCATTATTACTTTTGGAGCCGACGATAATTTGATAAGGGACACCTATTAGATCAAAGTTTTTAAATTTACTTGATGGACTTTCAAGAGTGTCATCTAAAATCGCATCAATAGAATTGCTCAACAAAGTTTCATAAATTTTACGAGCCTTATCTAATGGTGCACTATCAGATTTATTATTAAGTGGAATAACTGCTATATCAAATGGAGATATCACAAACGGCCACTTCATTACTCCTTCAATACATTTTGCTTCAATCACAGCTGCAACAAGCCTCGAAACTCCTATTCCATAAGAACCCATTTCAACATTAATATTTTTTCCTTCTTTATTTAAAACATTTGCTTTCATGGGTAGTGAATATTTATTTCCAAAATAAAAGATATGCCCTACTTCAATACCTTTTGTTACTAACTGATTAGGTTTTAAAACTTTTTCATTAAATTCTTTTTCAGAATGTTTTTCATCTGTTGCACTATAAGGAGTTGAGAATGCTGAAATCATTTTATTAATTGAAGCTTCAGAACTGTCAAAGCTGTTAACATCTATATCGAGTAATGATTTATCTAAATAAACTTGACTTTCACCCGTATCAGCTAAAATAATAAATTCGTGAGACGCATCTCCTCCGATTGGTCCTGAACTTGCACGAAGTGGCAACGCTTTTAATTCTAATCTAGTAAAAGTTCTAAGGTATGCATAAAACATTTTATTATAAGATTTAATTGCATCTTCTTTTGTAAGATCAAAAGAATAGGAATCCTTCATTAAAAATTCTCTGCAACGCATCACACCAAATCTTGGTCTAATCTCATCTCTAAACTTCCATTGAATATGATAAAGAATTAATGGTAATGATTTGTAAGACTTTACATTGTCTCTAAATATTTCAGTAATTAGCTCCTCATTTGTTGGGCCATATAACAGTTCTCTTTCACTACGGTCTTTAATTCTAAGCATTTCCTGACCATAATCATCATATCTGCCACTTTCTTTCCAAATATCCGCTGATTGAATTGTTGGCATAAGCATTTCTTGAGCGCCAACATTGTCTTGTTCTTCCCTTACAACCTGCTCAATCTTTTTTAAAACTTTAAAACCTAACGGAAGCCATGAATAGATACCTGCAGCACTTTGCCTAATCATTCCAGCTTTAAGCATTAACTGATGAGACTTTAATTTAGCATCGGCTGATACTTCTCTAAGAACAGGGAAAAATAACTTTGAAATCAACATTAAAATAATAATTTTCTAATATAAAACAAATCTAATTTGTCTAAAGCAAAGATTAAAGAAAAAATAACAGTTGTTATTAGTGTAGTTATTAAAATCTTTTTTTTCATTTTAGATTCAACAGGAGCTCCTGGATCAGTTCCTTTTTGAAAATTAGGTGAATCTATTTGATTTCTTACGCCAAAAGGCAAAACCATAAATAGAATGATCATCCATAAATTTGCATAAATAATGATACCACCAGTAATCGACATATTCTAAAGTCTAACTAAATTAATATTTACTAAAGGTTTTTTCCCAGATTTATCGTTAATTAATTTTCTACAATTTCCTTTTAAGGTATCGATTAAATTCTTTTCTTGTTTTGAATTATTCAAATTAAAAGTTTTACAAGTATCCATCACTATATCTTCTAAATCATATTCAATCTCACTTTCATCTTCCTCATTTAAAGGAATTCCTTTTAAAGTAATGATTGGATTATTTTTTAATTGACCATTTTTAGAAATTAAAACTGTAATTTCCATATAACCATTAGCTGCAATATTTCTTCTATCTTTTAAAACTTTAGAATCATTATCAATTAAAATTTTACCATCTAAATAGACTCTACCCCAAGTTACTTTATCAACAACTTCAGGCTCTCCTGGTGCAAGTCTTATAATTTCACCATTATTTACTTTAACTGGAAACTTAACACCCATTTCTTTTGCAAAATTAATATGCTCAGCCATATGTCTTTGTTCACCATGGACAGGTATTAATATTTTTGGTTTAACCCAATTATACATTTTTTTTAAATCTTCGCGTGCTGGATGGCCAGATACATGAATCATCGAGTTTTCTTCGGATAAAACATTAATGTTGTTCTTGGAAAAATCATTAAAAATTTTAAATAATCTTTTTTCATTACCTGGAATAATTCGAGAAGAGAAAATAACATTATCGCCATTTTCAAGATGAAGATCTGGATGAGTTCCATTTGCAATTCTTGCTAAAGCAGCTCTTTGCTCACCCTGTGAACCTGTGCAAAGAAATACCATTTTATTTTTTGGAATCTTTTTTGCATCTCTAACATCAACTGGATTTTTGATATCTTGTAAGTAATTACACTGTCTTGCTAATTGATAAATTCTATTCATTGATCTTCCAACTAAACAAACTTGCCTGCCAATTTTTTCTGCTACTTTAAAAACAGTCTCCATTCTTGCAACGTTTGATGCAAAAGATGTAATAACAATTCTATTTTTCATCTTCTCTAAAACAGTTAAAAGACCAGTTCTTACTAAGCTTTCTGAGCCTGATGATCCTAAATTAAAAATGTTAGTGGAATCACAAACCATTGCCAGAACCCCTTTTTTTCCAAGCTCAGATAGTTTTTTAACATCTGTTTTATCTCCAATTAATGGATCATCATCGATCTTCCAATCAGCAGTATGCAAAACAACACCTTCAGGAGTTGTTATAGCAAGTCCGTTTGGTTCTAGAATAGAATGAGTAAGTGTAACGTAATCAATATCAAAAGCTCCAAGTTTTACGTTACCACCTAATTTAATAATTTTTAAGTGACTACCAATATTAATTTTTAATTCTTTAAATTTTTCTCTAACAATTGCTGCTGTAAAAGGGGTTGCATAGATTGGACATTCCAACATAGGCCATAAATGTGCAATTGCTCCAACATGATCTTCATGAGCATGTGTTAAAACTATTCCAAGTAAATTTTCTTTCTGATTTGCTATAAATTCTGGATTTGGAAGTATGACTTCGATACCTGGGATATTATCATCAGAAAAAGTAACACCAATATCAACAATAATCCATTTGTATTCACCTGGCTTACCATAGCCAAATAAATTCAAATTCATTCCAATCTCACCTGCTCCACCTAATGAGCAATAAACTAACTCTTGTCCACTTTTAGCCATTAAATATTTTTTAAATTAAATTTTAAGGTTTCCGTAATTCCTTTTAAAGTTATCTGCTGATCAATAACCTTGTCTTTGAATGGAAATGAAGAAAAGAAAATATTTGCAAGTCCACCAGTAAATATCACTAGATACTTCTTTTTGGTTTCTTTAATAATTTTATGCACAAGCTCCTTAATTAAACCAATATAGCCCCAATACATACCGTTATTCATTGCACTTACAGTGTCTTTTCCTATGTATTTGATGGTTTTTTTTAATTTAATCAACGGTAGTTTGGCTGTTGCTTCTTTTAAAACTTTTAATGATAAATTTATTCCAGGAGTTATCATTCCGCCTATGTAGATATTTTTAGTAATTACATCAAAAGTCGTTGCAGTTCCAAAATCAATAATAATTGAATTTTTTTTATAAATTTTAAAAGCAGCAATAGAATTTACCAAGCGATCAGAACCAACCTGATTAGGTTTATTAATTTTAATTTTAATTGGAAGTTTAATATTTCTATCTTTTATTTCGTTTAAATTAATATTTTTTTTTTTTTAATATTTTTTTTAATTTATTAAATGCATTGGGTACGACACTTGAGCATAAAGATCCTCTATAAAAATTATCACTATCTCGTCCACCTTTATAAAATACAGAGCGATGATCTGTTGAGATATTTGTGCGAGATAAAAGCGATCTGGTGGATATCAGAAAGTCAATGAAGCTATCGTCAATCTTTCCTTGCATTTTCATGAGTGCTACACCTCTCTTGTTCAATATCTAATCATCTCCTATGCGTGAATAAAATGCCTAGGGACTTTAGTCCCGGTTTTGCAGTTGAGTAATTATGTAATAC
>JALRAW010000124.1 GCA_023257975.1 Candidatus Fonsibacter sp. | reverse complement strand
ATAAAATCAAAATATAATATATGATTTTCTTTGCCTAAATAATAAGTAACTTTGTTATTTGAATTAATAAAATTTAATTTTTTTAATGGAACTGTATCAGCATCCCATATCAGAACAATATCTTCATTCAGGTTATTTTTTAATGTCTTTTTTAAAGCTGAAAATTTAATAAATTGTTGCAAATACCATCCAAGACGATCATGATTTTTTTTTGGGATTTTTTTTTTTAAAATCTCTCTTAATTTTCCTATAAATAAAGACTCTGGTTTTATTTCAAATTTTTTATCTGTATTATTAATAAAAAATTTTACTTCGTTATCTGGAACTATAACAATATATTTTTCTGATTTAATATTCTTAACTATAAATTTTGAAGATATTTTCCAAACGTCAAGATCTTTTAATGAACATGCGCTAAATAGTATTTTAATTCTCTTTTCTGAAGTTAAAACTATCGACATGAATTTTTAATACAAAGAATATTATATTTGGTAGCGGGAAGTGGGATCGAACCACCGACCTCAGGCTTATGAGTCCTGCGCTCTAACCAACTGAGCTACCCCGCCATAACTGGTCTTCTACCAATAAACATTACATCCAGCAAGTTTACAAAACTACTTTTCACCTAAAACATGTAAAAAAACTTTTCTTATCTGTTGCTCAATTCTGTGTTCAAACAAATATATGCCCTGCCAAGTTCCAAGAACTAATTTATTATTTTTTACACTCAAAGTAAGATTACTATTAGTCAGAGTAGATTTGATATGAGCTGGCATATCATCTTTTCCTTCTGTGTTATGAATATACAAGTCATCATCCATAGGCACTAATTTATCGTAAAAATTTAAAATATCTTTTTGCACATCATTATCTGCATTCTCTTGGATAATTAATGAAGCGCTTGTATGTAAAATTGAAATATTTAAAATTCCATTTAAAATTTTAGAATGATTGACAAAATTTAATACTTTTTCTGTAATTTTAATTAATTTATTTCCGTTAGTTTTAATGCTCAATTCCTCAAAAGATTGAGTAAACATTTGATGGTTATTTAAAATTTAGAATTATTTAATTAAAGTTACAGCTAATCCAACAATTAAGCAGAAAAATAAAAGTACAATAATTCTGTTTTGGATCTTTTTATCGTGTTTATCTCTTGCGTTTTTCTCAAGAACTAAAGTTCTAATATCGGCTTTATTTTTCTTATCGAAATCTGATCGGTAAAAAACTTCTGAATTATCTTTAAAAATCCCCATGTCCTCTGTTAAATCATAACCGTGAAAAAAATCAAATTCTATTTTGAAAAACGTACTTGTGTTTGCTTCTTGTTTTGGTAATTAATTTATATACAAACTTTTAATATAAAAAATGGGATACCCAAAAAAACATAGAGGCCGAAGAAAAGTTGGCTCAAAAATAAGAAGAAACAGAAGAAGAAATAAAAAGAAATAATTTCTTTTACTCTGTAGCTCTTATCCAGCCGCCGCCTAAAACTCTAACACCCAACTGATCGGGTTTATAAAACACACATGCCTGACCTGGGGATACCCCAAACTCACCCTTTTCAAAAGTAACAGTTCCCATATTAACATCTAACTTTGACTCTATAAGCTTTCCTGTTGATCTTACTTTAACAAATATATTTTCATTAAAATCTTTTTCTTTATCTGAAAGATAATTAATATCTTCAATTTTAAGTTTTTTAATTTCTAATTCTTCTTTTTTTCCAATCACTACTTCTTTAGTTTTTGCATTGATTTTAATTACGTAATAAGGAATTTCACCTGAAATTTTTATTCCCTTTCTTTGTCCTATGGTAAAATTAATTATTCCTTCATGCTTTCCTAAAACATTTCCCTGAACATCAACAATGTTTCCAGGCTCGTGCGCCTCTGGCCTTAACCGCTCAATGACAGATACATAATTACCATCAGGTACAAAGCAAATATCCTGGCTATCAGGCTTGTTAGCAACTTCTAGATTGAGTTTTTTTGCAATATTTCTAGTTTGTTCTTTTGGAAGATCTCCTAACGGAAAATGTAAATAATTTAATTGTTCTTGCGTTGTTGCAAATAAGAAATAAGTTTGATCACGATTTAAATCTTTAGGTCTGTACATTTTAGAAATATTATTATCTATAATTTTTTTCACATAATGACCGGTAATTAATGCATCAGCTTTCAAGTTCTTGGCTGACTCAAATAAATCTCGAAACTTAACTGTTTGATTGCAATTCACACAAGGAATGGGCGTTTCTCCTCTTAGATAAGAATCTGCAAATTTTTCAATAACTTCATTTTTAAATTTACTTTCATAATTTAGGACATAATGATCAATCTCTAATTTCTCTGAAACTCTTTTTGCATCATAGATATCTTGTCCAGCACAACACGTTCCTGGTTTTTTATTAATTTGTCCATAATCATAAAGTTGCAAAGTCATACCAATAACCTGGTAACCGTTCATTTTCATTAAACCAGCAACTACAGATGAATCTACGCCACCAGACATAGCCACAACAACTTTTGTCTCGCTAGGTGGTTTATCTTCACTTGTTATTTTGGCAGTGATTGCATTCTTTTTAGTTTATAACG
>JALRAW010000065.1 GCA_023257975.1 Candidatus Fonsibacter sp. | reverse complement strand
ATGGCTTCATTAATTGCTGCTAAAAAGACTGTTAGAGAAAGTATTCTAGATTTACAAAGATCATTCTTACAAAAACCAGGATTAGTCGCCGAGGGAAGAGATATGGGGACTGTTGTATTCCCAGAAGCGAAACATAAATTTTTTCTTATTTCTTCCCACGTATTCAGTAGGTTTGTTAGGTCATCTTTAATTTCATTTTTAGTTTTATTTGCTCCAGCAGTTCTAACAATTAACCCCATTGTTTTTGGAAGTTCTAAATCATTAATAATTTCTTTAATTTTTTTTCTATCGCTGGAACTATAAATTTTTCGAGAAATCCCACCCCCTTTAGCAGTGTTAGGCATTAAAACAATATATTTTCCTGCAAGTGATATAAAAGTTGTAAGAGCGGCACCTTTTTTTCCACGCTCTTCTTTTACGATTTGAATTAAAACTATTTGTCCAGGCTTAATTACTTCTTGAATACGATATCTTTTGAATCTGTAAAAACTTCTATTGTTTTTAGGCTTATTATCAAGATGACTTTCTTCGTTTACATTAAGATCTTCATCAGATGCTTTGTTTCCGATGTTATCTTCATCTTGATCTCCCGTAGATGAATTCTTATCTTGTAGATTAATATTTTCACTTTGTTCAGCATGTTCAACAATCTCTTTATCGTTTTCCTCTAAAAGTTTTGTTCGTGCTTCTTCCTCTTCTTTTTTAATTCGATCTTTATCTGCTTGAGGGATTTGATAATAATCTGATTGAATGTCATTGAAAGCTAAAAACCCGTGTCTTTCGTTTCCGAAATCAACAAATGCGGCTTGTAATGACGGTTCTATTCTACTTACTTTACCTAAGTAGATGTTTCCTTTTAGATTTTTGCGATGAATATTTTCATATTCATATTCCTCAATTCCATTATCGGACTTGATAGCAATTCTGGTTTCTTCTGGATGCGAAGCATCGATGAGTAAATCCTTAGACATGATAATAAATTCCTAAATTTTTGATTAATTTTTAATGACATAAAATTCATTTGTTTCTTAATTATTATAATAAACATCTTTGTTAAAATATCTATTTAAATCTTAATAATTTAAGCAAATCGTTGTAAAGTTATTAAGTTATTTAATAAATTATTCATAAAAACTGATTATTTAAAATGATCGAAGTTAAAAATATCGCAGAAAAAATAGCAAAATCCTTAGATAACATAAGGGGGTATCTTTGATAAAAATCAAGTTGATAAAAAAATCACAGATCTAACAGCACAAACCGAGCTTCAAGATTTCTGGAGCAATCAAAAAAACGCCGAAAAAGTAATAAAACAAAGAAATTTTTTATTAGAAATAAAAAATAACTACGATTTTATTTCTAAAGAGCACTTAGACAATAAAGATCTTTTAGATATAGCCATTAAAGAAAATGATGAGGTTCTTGCTAAAGATTTAAATAAATCATTTGAAAGTAATTTAGAAAAATTAAAGAAAATTGAATTACTTTGTTTTTTATCTAATGAAAATGATGCACTTGATGCCTACGTTGAAATTCATGCAGGGGCAGGAGGCACAGAAAGCCAGGACTGGGCAGAGATGTTAAGAAGAATGTATTCAAGATGGGCTGAGAAAAATAATTATAAAGTTGAACTTATTCATGAGAGCAGAGGTGAGGAAGCTGGGATTAAATCATCTACGATTAAAATAACAGGGCAGTTTATATATGGCTGGTTGAAAGGAGAATCCGGAGTTCATCGCTTGGTTAGAATTTCGCCATTTGACTCTGGAGCAAGAAGACACACAAGTTTTGCAAGTGTATGGGTATACCCAGTTGTAAATGAAAATATAAATATTGAAATTTTAGAAAAAGACATTCGAATAGATACTTATAGATCCAGTGGAGCAGGTGGACAGCATGTAAATACTACAGATAGCGCTGTAAGAATAACTCATATTGCAACAGGTATAGTTGTCCAGTGTCAAAATGAAAGATCGCAGCATAAAAATAAAGAAACAGCGATGAATATGTTAAAAGCTAGACTATATGAGCTTGAGATGCAGAAAAAACAAAAAGACTCTGATAATTTAGAAAATTCAAAAAAAGAAATTGGTTGGGGAAGTCAAATTAGAAATTATGTTTTACAACCTTACCAACTTGTTAAAGATAACAGAACTAATATTGAGGTAACAAATCCAGAAAAAGTACTTGATGGAGATATTTCGATATTTTTAGAAGCATCTGTTTACCAAGGAATTCATTAATGGCTAAAAGAAATAAAATTTTATTAATTGTATTAGTAGTTTTTATTTTTTTGGGTTGGCGGCAGCAGCAAAGATAAAGTTGATTGTTGGGTTTCATTTCAAAGCCTGCCCCATCCTCTGAACAAAGTGTGATCTCACCAATTGCAACGTGAGAGACATGTGGGTTTGTCTCC
>JALRAW010000057.1 GCA_023257975.1 Candidatus Fonsibacter sp. | reverse complement strand
AATTCATAGTTATTTTCTGTTGCTCCAAAATAAAATGCATAATTACAATGCATTCGATTTTTTGCTCTATCAAGTTTTTCTTGAAATCTTTCAAAGTTATCTGTTGTTGGATTTGTATTTGGCATTTCAAAAATAGAAGTTATTCCTCCTAAAATTGCAGCTTTACTACCGCTTTCTAAATCTTCTTTATCAGGATTACCAGGCTCTCTAAAATGAACCTGTGTATCGATGGCCCCTGGAATAATTGTAAGACCTTTCGCATCAAGAACTTTATCTCCATCTTCTTTGATTGAACCTATTTTGATAATTTGATTATCTTTAATCCCAATATCAGTTTGAATAAGATTATTATTTATAAAACAATTGCCGTTTTTTATAATTAAATCATATATATTGGACATCTAAAATTTAATACACCAAAGCAGATAAACGTACAATAATGGAAACAGATAAGGCTTATATAGCTTCAAAAAGTTTTATTAGTATTAATGGTGAAGATAGCATCGATTTTATTCAAAATATTATTTCTAATGATATTAAAAAAGTAACAGATAACAACTGTATATTTGCATCCCTTTTAACCCCTCAAGGAAAATTCTTATTCGAATTTATTATTTTTAAAACAAAAAATATTTTTTTAATTGAAACTAACAGTGAATTAACAAAAGAATTATTCAACAAACTTTATAATTATAAATTAAGATCCAAAGTTGAAATTAAAATTGAAGAGAATTTAATAAGTATCGATATACCTTTTATTAAATTTAAAAATCTTAATATTAATAAATTTAATCTAATTAATTATAAAAATTATCTTATTTTTGAGGATCCAAGAATAAAAAATACTTTAGCAAGAGCAATTGTAGAGCAGTCTAAAATTAAAGAATTTTTAAATGATCTAAACATTGAACTATCTAATGAAAAATATTTATTAGAAAAAAAACTATTTAATCTAGGAATCCCGTCTAAAGATATTCTAAAATTACAAAATCAACTATTTTCTCTTGAGGCAAATTTTCTTGAATTAAATGGAATAGATCAAAAAAAAGGTTGTTACATTGGTCAAGAAAATACTGCTCGAATGTATTTAAAAAACAAAGTTACTAAAAGATTATTTGCTCTGGAAACTATATCTGGAAAACTTGAAGAAGGACAAAAAATTAATTTAAATAACGAAGAAATTGGGAAAGTTTTAATAGACGGTCTATTTCCTTTTGGATTAATTAAAATTAATAAAGAAAATAAAAATTCATTAATTCATAAAGAATTAAAAACAGAAACAGCATCTATAAAAATTAATATGCCAAACTGGATGATTATTTAAATTAATGGTGCGGTCAGAGAGACTTGAACTCTCAATGGATTACTCCACTTGGCCCTCAACCAAGCTTGTCTACCAATTCCAACATGACCGCAAATTGCGCTATTTTAACTAATTTAAATATTAATTTTACTATAATAACTTAGTCAATTATCATTGATAAATTATCAAAAATTATGATTTCTCAACTAGAATTTACAAAAGAGATTGAAAAAAATACTGCAGGAATTTATCAAAAAATTAAATCTGTTGTACCGGTATTAGAATGGCCTCTATACGCTCCGTATATCTATAAAATTAATGAACTTAAAAAGAAAAAGAACGCTGTTATTTTAGCTCATAACTACCAAACTCCTGAGATTTATCATGGCGTTGCTGATATTATTGGAGACTCTTTAACTTTAGCAATTGAAGCCGGAAAAACTAAAGCAGATATCATTATTATGGCAGGTGTTCACTTTATGGCTGAAACGGCAAAAATAATGTCACCCAATAAAAAAGTTTTAATCCCAGATATGAATGCAGGATGCTCTCTTGCTGAATCTATTACCGCAGACGATGTTAAAAAATTAAAGAAACAATATCCAGGTGTTCCAGTAGTAACTTATGTTAATACCTCTGCTGAAGTTAAAGCTGAGACAGATGTCTGCTGCACTTCAGCTAACGGGGTAAAGGTTGTTGAGTCTTTAGGAGTAAAAGAAGTTATATTTTTACCGGATGTTTATCTTGCAAAATATGTAGCCTCCAAAACTAAAGTTAAAATTATTTCTTGGCATGGAAAGTGTATGGTTCATGAACAGTTTACAGCTGAAGAATTAAATCAACTTAGAAAAAATTTGATCACTAGTGCACTCATCAAACTCAGCTGACGTGAGTATTCGTAGCTTAAGATATTTACTGCGAGCGATGCTCGTTAGTTCGCTGGCCTTGCTCAGTGGTTGCACTTCGCTAGGCTACTATG
>JALRAW010000176.1 GCA_023257975.1 Candidatus Fonsibacter sp. | reverse complement strand
AATGGCTCCTTTGAAAGCTGTCACTACTCTTGCATCATTTAGGCCCTCTGGGGTGAATTGAACAGAAATACCCGCAGTCATGATTGCAACGAATTCAGGTTTGTCTAATAGAACCTTAAACATTTCATATGTATTAAATTTTCAGCTTGTGACCATACAAATTCTCTTCTTTTCATTGGGGTATCCACTGAATTAATTCCCCATAATTTAACGCCTCGAATAATAAAAGGCATAACAGTTGTCTCTAACTTAAAACTATTGGTAAGTCCGCAGGCAGCAACAATTCCTGTGGGCTTGGTATGCGTTAAAGCTTTAGCTAAAACTTTTCCACCAACTGTATCCACAACGCAGTCAAAAAGTCCTTTATCTAACGGTCTTGTTTCCCCTTCTAATTCCGATCGATCTAAAACAGCGCTAGCGCCAAGTTTTTTTAAAAAATCACTTTTATCTTTTTTCCCTGTAAGAGCATGAACTTTGTAACCCATCTTTGATAAAATCATCACAGCTACACTTCCAACTCCACCCGTTGCACCAGTTACTAGTACATCATTTACTTTTTCACCTAAAAGAATTGTCTCCCTTGCTTGAACGGCAAAAGAACATAATAAAGCGGTAAAACCTGCAGTACCAATTGCCATTGCATGTTTTGTAGAAATTTCTTTTGGAGCTTTGACTAAAAAATTTGCATCAACTTTTGCATACTGAGAATAACCCCCGTAATAAATTTCACCAACTCGCCAACCAGTTAATATAACTTTATCGCCTACTTTAAATTTTTCACTTTTACTTTCTTCAACGGTACCTGCAAAATCTATTCCTGGAATGTGAGGATAATCTTTAACTAAACTTCCGCCATTTTTTAAAATCATTCCATCTTTATAATTAAAATCTGAATAATCTACTTTAACTAAAACATCACCGTGTATTAAAAAACTTTTATCAATACTTTTAACTTCACGCGTAAATTGCTCACCTGTTTTATTAAGAACAATTGCTTTAAAATTACTCATGATTATTTTTTTTCTTTAGAAATTTTTTTCCACAATACCCACAAACAACTTCAGATTTTTCTCCAAAATTATAATATACAGTTGGGTGACCCACATCATCATCTCCACCATTACAAGAAACAGATTCTATATCAGCATCAACAACGACTTGATCTAACATTTATTTCTGACCGATATAATGAAGGAAACGATTTTGAAGATTATGACTTTCTTTAAAGATTCCAGTGAAATAATTAGTAACTGTAGTCGCCTCATGCTTTTTGATTCCGCGAGAAGTCATACAGTGATGAACAGCGTCAATGCTCACGGCTGCTCCGTGTGCTTTTAAACCCTTAAATATTGTATTTGCAATTTCCATGGTTAATCGCTCTTGAGTTTGTAATCTTCTCGAATACGCCTCAACTACCCTTGCAAGTTTACTAAGTCCTACAACTTTTTCATGGGGAAGATAAGCAACATGGGCCACACCTACGATAGGCGCCATATGATGTTCACAGTGACTATAAATTGAAATATTTTTTTGGATCACCATGTCATCATATCCTTCAACATCACCAAAGGTTTTTTCTAAATCCTTATAAGGATCGATTAAATAACCTGAAAAATATTCTTCAAATGCTTTGATCACCCGCTTTGGAGTATCTAATAAACCCTCTCTTTTTGGATTCTCCCCTGCCCAAGCAAGCAAAACTTTAATAGCAGCTTCTGCTTGTTCTCTAGTGACAGTTTTTTCTAACTTCTTTTTTATTAATTCAGTAACGTTCATTAAAAGTGATTATATTTTTTGTTAAGTTATAATATATAC
>JALRAW010000088.1 GCA_023257975.1 Candidatus Fonsibacter sp. | reverse complement strand
GGTTAGTCAATACTATAAGTGTGATGGTTTGGAAGGTATACAAAAATGTTTAGAAGATAATTTTGGATAATGAAATTTTTTCATATCTTTGTATTATGAATCAGTTAGAAAAGTTCGACAAGCTCTGCACACAAATCTATTACTGGAGGGGTCAGTTTAGATTTCCATTTGATGGTATTCAACATAATCAAAAGTTTGAAGATATTGTACAGAGTGAAGATTATCAGATATTAAAGTTCCAATGGTAGCCTGCTTAGTGTTGAAACTTTTAAAACCCAAATCACCCGGAGTGAAATAAAACTTTTCATAATATTGAGGATCATCGGGAATGTGCATTTTTCTGTAATGACCAAAGATCTTTCCTTTTTCATCAATCACAACACATGAATTATGATAAAGACCTGAAACTTTCTTTTCAAAAAGTGGAACGATTATTATTACATTTATTTTCTTTGCTAATTCACACAATGCATCAGTAGTTTTTCCAGGTATTTTTTCTGCTATCGCAAAGTTATCGTGATTTTCTTCTTGGCAAAAATAATGGGTTAGAAACAGTTCAGGCAAACAAATAATTTGCGCACCTTTTTTTTTCGCTAATTTTATTTTTTCAATAGCTTTAGAGAGATTTTTTTTTGGATCAACGTCCATCTTCATCTGCACCAAAGCAACTTTAGTTAATGAAGACATTGTTTATTTAAATAATTTAGAAAAACTCCTTTTAGGTCTATTTTTCCAGTAACCTCTATGAAATGCATCGCTTGCTATTAAAGGTATAACGCTAGTTGCCTCAGCAAAAACCATTTGCTCTCTTGCTGTATCTACTTTTCCCCATGAGCTTGCTTCTTTTAATGTAGAAGAGCTGCATGCTCCATCTCTAACGTCAGCAACAGTAATTTGAATAGCGTATTTATGCATATCAACTTCTTTCCCTAAAAGTTCAGCACATATTACTGTGTCCTGAATGTAGTTTTTAGGAACGCCACCACCAATCATTAATAAACCCGAAGTTTTTGATTTAATTTTAATTTCAGTAAGTTCTCTAAAATCTCTTACAGAGTCAATTGTTAAATGTTTTTTAGGATTTCTTTCTTGATGCATTACTAAACCAAATCCTGCACTAGAATCTGTAAAGGCAGGACAGAATATTGGCACGTCATTTTCATATGCAAGTTGAATTAAAGATTCTTTTTTCTTTGAATTTTTTGTTAAATATTTTCCCATTTCTCTTATGAATTCACGGGAAGTATAAGGCCTAGCTTCTAACTGGTCTGCTATTTCTCCAATTGTCTTATCGCACGCTTGTAGCTGGTCTTCATCAATGTAAGTGTCATATATTCTATCGATGTAATGTTCTCTTAATACATTGTCATTTTGAAATTGCGATCCTTGGTAGTGTTTAAAACCTAGGGCCTCAAAGAAATCCATATCAACAATAGATGCTCCCGTTGAAACGATAGCATCAACCATGTTGTTTTTAACTAGATCTGCATAAATTTTCATGCATCCTGCAGCAGAAGTTGAGCCTGCTAAAGTTAAGAAAATAGTGCAGTTTTTATCGTTTAACATTTCATTATAGATTTGAGCTGCATTAGCTGTTTCTCTAGATGTAAAAGACATTTTGGACATACCATCTATAATGGGTCTTGCATCAAAAGAGGTAATATCAATATGTTCTATAGCTTTATTTAAAAAGCTAGACTTGTTGTGACCTATAGTTGGATTTGAGGATTTGCTCATTAAGCAACAAGATAATTGCTTTTGTATTCCTCATCTTGTTCATTTTGATAAACAGACATTATAGGTTTATCTTCGATTTCGAAAATGTCATCTGAGTAAAAGCCGTTAAACTTAGTTCTAAAAGTTAGGCCATAACTTCCTAATTGTCCAATCTCTATATAATCACCTTCTTTTAAATTATTTGGCAACATGTAAGGACCTTTCATAAAATCCATACTATCGCAAGTTGGTCCATAAAAATTGAAAGGAGTTAAACGTCTACTTAAATCTTTTCCAGTATCAATAACTTTTGTTGGAAAAATGAAATTTGGAAATCCGGCATCAAATAAAGATCCATAAGTTCCATCATTAATATAAAGACTTTGTTTTTTTCTAAGTTCAACTTTAACAATAGTAGAACCGCTTTCTGCAACAATAGCTCTGCCTGGTTCGCAGATTAATTCTGGTTGCTTAGGTAAATTTAATTTGCTTACTGCTTTTTTAATTTCTTCCATATAGTTTTCTAGTGGTTGAGGATATAGATCTGGATATTTAGATGGGAATCCTCCACCCACATTTATAATATCGGGAGTAATTCCTGATTTTGAAATTATATTTCCTATTTCTTTAATTCCTTTTGAGTAAGATACAGGATGCATGCACTGTGAACCAACGTGGAAACTTATTCCAAGTTTTTTAACAAGCGGTCTTACTAATTTTATTAATCCAATTGCTTCAGTAGGAGA
The DNA here is from genome assembly GCA_023257975.1 of Candidatus Fonsibacter sp. Taxonomy (GTDB): domain Bacteria; phylum Pseudomonadota; class Alphaproteobacteria; order Pelagibacterales; family Pelagibacteraceae; genus Fontibacterium; species Fontibacterium subtropicum. The sequence continues at coordinate 391 of JALRAW010000088.1, read as the reverse complement.
AGCTCCAAATTTTTTTGAAAGGTCAATTTCAGAATGTTCATTAGAAACAAATATTCTCAAATACAATGTTAAATCTTTTGCATCTTTAGTTGCTTCAAAAATTTTAATTAATTCATCTTTTGTATCAAAAGAAAAATCTCTCACACCATAATTAAAGTATGCTTCTTCAATACTCTTTCTATTTTTTACTGTGTGCATGAAATAAAGTTTTGCATCTTTTGCAATCGACTTAACTAATTTAATTTCTTCTAGAGAGGCAACATCAAAATTTGTAATTCCATTTTGATAAATGTGTTTGATAACATTTTTGTGAGGATTTGTTTTTACAGCGTATAGGGGTTTCCCCGGAAAATTATTTACAAAAAAATTGCAAGCCAGTTTTATACTTTCT
>JALRAW010000027.1 GCA_023257975.1 Candidatus Fonsibacter sp. | reverse complement strand
AACGACTGTCCGCTTGGTTTGTAGGTAAGGACACCATTGTCGAATGTCCATGACTCGTAGGTTTGCGGGTTCATTTGTTGCCTCCGTTGGTGATGTCTGCCAGTGTGCGCAACGCTTCCTCGAACGAGAACTGTGTGGCGTTCAGTTGTTCCAACAGTCTGATTCCTCGTAGTGCGGGGATGTTGCCGTCTTTGATTCCGTTGCTGACCACCATGCGCAAGTCCTCAAACTGGCGAATGAAGCTTTAGAATTTTTAACTTCAATAATCATTTCTCTATGTTTTGTTTGTGAGTGCTCAAACATTTCTTCGATAGTATTTATTGGTCCACAAGGTAAACCTTTTTTATTAAATATTTTTAACCATTCATTGGATGGTTTTTTGATAATCTCTTTATTTAAAATCTCAATAAGTGGTTGTAAATTTCTCATACGATTAGTATTGCTATTAAATCTTTTATCTTCTTGTAAATCTTTTCTTCCCAAAGCATCAATTAAATTTATCCAATTATTCTGATTAGATGCACCCACTGTGATCCATTTATCTTTTGTTTTAAAAGCTTGGTAAGGGGCGGTTAATGGATGTGCAGAACCCAAAGGTCCTGGTGATTTTCCAGTTGCACTAGTGATTGCAGATTGCCAGTATGTATGAATAATTCCAGCTTCATATAAAGAAGTATCAACTCTTTGACCCTCACCAGTTTTATCTCGATGAATTAGGGCAGCAAGCACTCCTGTAGCTCCTAATATACCAGCGGTAATATCTGTAATAGGCGCACCAACTTTCATTGGAGGTTTGTCTGAGCTTTCTCCTGTAATACTCATAAGTCCAGACATTCCTTGCGCCACTAAATCAAATCCTCCTTGATCAGCATATGGTCCTGTTCTTCCATATCCTGATATTTCACAAAGAATAATTTTAGGATTTATTTTTTTAAGTTTTTCATAACCAATTCCTAATTTTTCTAAAGTTCCTTTTCTAAAATTTTCAATGACTACATCTGCTTTTTTTGCCATTTTTTTGAAAACTTCTTTTCCTTCTTTAGTTTTTAAATCTAAAGCAAAACCTTTTTTATTTCTGTTCATGGTCATAAAAGCTGCAGCTTCACCATTAATTTCAGGGGGTGAGAAACGTCTAGTATCATCACCATCAGGAATTTTTTCAATTTTGACGACATCAGCGCCAAGATCTGCGAGCATGAGACCACAAGTTGGTCCAGCCATTATTTGTGCTAGTTCGAGTACTTTAATGCCATGAATTGGTCCTGGCATAATTATTTATTTTTAAATTTCGGCTTTGTTTTATTTAAAAATGACTTATAGCCAATATTGAAATCCTCAGTATCATAACATTCATACCCTCTATCATTTATCTTATCTGTAATTTTTTCATTATTTGAAATTTCTTTTGAAAATTTTTTATGCCATCGAGCTACTAACGGTGCGCCATCTGCAATTCGATGTGCAGTTTCATAAGCCTCTTTTTCAACATCATTATCTGGAACAATCCTACTAACTAAACCCTTTTGTAATGCCTCAGTTGAATTAAAAATTCTTCCCTCTAATAAAATTTCTAAAGCGACGTTTTTTCCAACTAAATTAATTAAAGGCTGCATTTCTCTTGGAGCCATTGTTAAACCTAATCTATTAATTGGTACTCCAAATCTTGATGATTGACCACAAATTCTAATATCACAACAAGAAGCTATTTCTAAACCACCTCCTACACAGATACCTTCAATTAATGCAACTGTTGGAATAGGACAACTTATTATAACTGCCAATGTTGAATGTAAGAATTTTCCATAATCTTTTGATTGTTTGCTGTTTGATCTTTCAGTCTCAAATTCTCCAATATCATTTCCAGGTGAAAAAGATTTTCCTCCCTCTCCTCTTATAATAATACATCTTAAATTTTTATTTATAGATAATTTTTTAAATATAACACCTAATTCTTTCCACATTGGTTTTGTTAAAGCATTTAATTTTTCAGGACGATTTAAAGATAACTCAATTATATATTCGCTTATTTTTTTTTGTAAAATTAGTTTGGACATTTTTTCTATCTATAAAAATATTCAACTAATGACATGGGAACTATAGGAACATAAGTCGAAAGTAATAATATAAAGATTAAAACAGAAACAAAAATAACATTTACTTTGGAAGCGGCCCACATATCGGTTTTTGCAATCGAACAAGCAACGGCAAGTACACTTGCAACGGGTGGTGTTTGCTGGCCGATAGCTAAGTTTAAAGTAACTATAATTCCAAAATGAACAGGATCGATTCCTAAACTATTAATTAATGGCATAACCACTGGAACCACTAAAATAATTGCAGCTGCTGAATGCAAAAAGAAACCAATGATAAATAAAAAAACATTTAAAATTGCTAATATTAAATATTTATTTTGCGTTAAGGTTGTTAAATACAAAGCTATCTTTTGTGGAATTTGTTCCACTGTTAGAAATTCACCTAACAACATAGAAGCCGCAACCAATAACATTACAGTAGCGGTTTGTGAGCCTCCTTCAACAGTTGCATCAAAAAATTGTTTTAAATTAAATTCTTTGTAAATAACCGCTATTATTAGAGCGGCTACTACTGCTAAACCCGCCCCCTCTGTAGCTGTTACAAATCCTCCAAATATACCGCCTAAAATTATTATTGGTAATGTAAAGGCAAATGCAGCATCTTTTGCAGTTCTCTTTAAATTCTTGAAATTAAAGGCTTCTTCAATAGGTAAATTTTTTCTTTTTGCATAAATATAAGATACCGCCATCATTAAAAAGCCGCCTAAAAATCCTGGAATAAAACCTGCAACAAATAATTGTTCCACTGAACAACCTGCTATTACAGCATATAAAATCATTGGAATAGAGGGTGGAATTATGATGGCAAGAGAAGAAGCAGAAGAAACAACAGATGCTGCATACTCTGGTGAATAGCCTTTTTCTTTCATGGCTGGAATTAATATTGAACCTAAAGCTGATGCATCAGCTACGGCTGAACCTGATATTTCAGCAAAAAACATTGATGTAGCAATCGTGATCATGCTCAGTCCACCCTTAATAAAACCTACAAGCGCTGAAGCAAAAGCAATTAATCTTCTTGAAATTCCAGAACTGTTCATAATGGCTCCAGCTAAAATAAATAAAGGAATAGCAATTAATGGAAAACTTTTTGATCCGTTATACATAGCAAGAGCGGTGTTAACTAAATACTGCGGTCCAGTTTTAACAACCATTGCTACAATAGTTGCTACCGCAATGCTAATCGCAATAGGAATATTTATAAAAAGTAGAAATAATAAAACTGAAAATAATAATAATACCAGCATCTAATCTTTCATCGTTTGTGCGTAGGCTTGCTTATAATAAAAAATCTCAGAGATGATAATCAAAAGTGAAGAAAGAGGAATTACAGATTGTACAAAAGATTGAGGAATCCAATCTAAAGTTACTAATGTATCTCCTCTTAAAACAATAATAACTTTTGTTCCATAGTAAGTTAAGATTAAAAAAAATATTAAAATAATTATTTTAGATAAAAAAAATAATATTTTTCTAATATCTTTAGGAAAAACTTTAATTAAAGTTGGCATGCCAATATGCAACCCTTTTAAGGAAGCATAGGCAGAGCCAAAATAAGTTATCCACGCAAGCTGAATACCCGCGATTTCATCATACCATACCAAAGAATGACCAGACCATCTAAAACAAACTCCAACAACCACTGTTAATGATAGAAAAATCATCTGCAAAAAAATAAAATATTGCAGATATCTGTCGTATGCTTTTGCTGAAGAAGCTAAAATCATTTTATATTAGAATTAAAAATTTACATTTTTTTGAACTTTTATCTATTAATATAACGTTTCCATTTATTTTATCGTTTTCCATCAATATCTTTATTATAATTCCTGGAAACCCAGCACCTGAACCAATATCTATAATCTCAGATTTATCAGGAATTAAATCATATATTTGAGCAGAATCTTTAAAATGCCTTGAAAATACATGTTTTTCTGTGGTTTTTCCTATTAAATTTAATAATTTATTATTTTCTAATAAAAAATCATTGTATTTATTAAGTTTTTCTATTGTTTCACGTGAAACATTGAATTTTTTTATAAAAAATTCAATATCATTATTCATGATGTTTATGATGCTTTTCTAAGAGTATTTTTACAATAAATCATCAATATATTAATTGCAGCAGGGGTTACTCCATCTATTCTTAATGCTTGACCAAAAGTTAATGGTTTTATCTCCTTAAGTTTTCTTTTTATCTCATTTGAAAGGCCAGAAATAGACTGATAGTCAATATTTTTTGGTATTATGAGGTTCTCATCCTTTTCGAAAATGCCTATGTCCCTTTTTTGTTGTTCTATATAACCACTATAATGGGAATCAGTTTTTATTAGATCTTCTATCTCATCTTCATACTTTGGTATGTCTGAAAATATAGATCTTATTTTTTCTAAAGTAACATCTTTAAATTTTAAAATCTGCAAAAGGGATTTTTTTCTTCCGTCTTGAGAAATTTTAATACCATTTTTTTTTAAAAGAGTGGGCGATACTATCTTGTTTGACAAAATAGTTTTAAATTCA